>CBDUAB010000777.1:0-3131 GCA_965365045.1 uncultured Planctomycetales bacterium | reverse complement strand
GACGTGGGTCGGCGGGCCGTGGGATCTGTTTATCGAACATGGACACCGGTTGCTCGGCGCTTTCGTCGGTTTTCTTACGCTGGCCATGACGGCCGTTGTTTGGCGCCGTGAATCACGCCGTTGGGTGCGGTGGTTTGCCGTGGCTTGCGTTGTCGGCGTGATCGCGCAGGGGGTCCTTGGTGGCATGCGCGTGTTGCTCGATGAGCGGCAGTTGGCGATGATCCACGGCTGCACCGGGCCGTTGTTTTTCTGCCTCGGCGTGACCATGGCGACGATCACGTCCCGGCGTTGGTGGACAGCGCCATCTGAAACTCAATCTTCGCCAATTGAAGCCCGGTCTTCGCCAATTGAAGCCCGGTCTTCGCCAATTGAAGCTCTGTCTTCGGCGGCCGAATCTGCCGACATCACTAAATCCGCCGGCCTGAGTGTGCGACTGACCGCACTTGCATGGCTGGTCACGGCATTGGCATCCGCGCAGATCGTTGTTGGTGCTCAGTTGCGACACGCAACGTCAATGACTTCGCATTCTGCGTTTCGTATCGCGCTGTTCTTTCACATTGCCATAGCGATCGCGTTATTTCTGCACACAATCTACCTAGCGATTTCGATCCTGGCAGGCGGGACGCCGGCGCGTTCGGCGCTTCGCCGTCTCGCCGTTGCACTGTGCGGGCTTGTTACGCTGCAGATTGTTCTCGGCGTCGGCAGTTGGGTCGTTAAATATGGTGTCCCTGGCTGGGCCTCGAACTTCGGTATTGCCACCGGCTACACGGTGACAGCGGAGACAATGGGACAAGCGATTACTGTCACGGGCCACGTTGCCACGGGATCGTTAGTCTTGGCGACATGTTTGACCATCGCTTTGCACGCAAGCCGGGCCCGTTGGGAGATTGTCGGACACCGGAGAAAGGCGACGAGCTTGCCGCGTATATTGGGGGTCGTCACATGAACATGACCATTTGGACAGTCGCCGACCGTCGCGGAAGCGTCATCAGCCGGATGAGTGATTTTGGCGAGTTATGCAAACTTCGCATTTCCGTCCTTGTTTTGATCACGGTGGCGCTCAGTGCCGTGGCAGCTTCGTGGGGACATCCCGACCTTATCACAGTCGTGCATACGCTGATCGGCACGGCGCTAATCGCATTCAGTGCAAGTGCCTGGAACCAATGGCTAGAACGTGATGTCGACGCAAAGATGGAACGCACAGCAACGCGGCCGCTGCCTGCAACGCGTCTAAATTCATGGGAAGTCCTTTCCTTTGGTACTCTGCTGATGTTGGTCGGTCTGATCTATCTGCGATTTCTCGTAAATCCGCTGACGGCCGGATTTGGATTGGCGACTTGGGTTTTATATGTCGTGTTCTACACGCCGCTAAAACGAATCACGTCTTGGAACACTCTTGTTGGTGCCATTGCCGGCGCCATGCCTGTTTTGATTGGTTGGTCGGCCGTGGGCAACTTAAGAAACGATGGCTTGCTGGCAGCCGCCTTTTTCCTGATCGTTTTCCTTTGGCAGTTTCCGCACTTCATGGCAATTGCCTGGATTTACCGCGAACAATATGCCCATGCCAAACTGCAAATGGCCACGGTCACCGACCCATCGGGCCTACGAGCTGGTCTCCAAGCCGTCCTGGGCGCCCTAGCGTTGTTGCTCGTTAGCATCGTACCGGTAATCGTCGCCCCACGGGCCGCGGTGCTGATGATAGCAGTGTTTACGTTGGGAACGATGCAATTGATTTGTGCTATCTCCTTCCTGCGACATCGTAACGAAACGGCGGCTCGACGATTGCTGCGAGCCACGATAGTTTACCTGCCAATCACATTGCTGCTGTTGGCGATGTTTCCTGTTATTTAACGATTTGAATTCTCGCTCCTTCGAGACTAAATCTGGATCACATTTGATGACCGAACATGGACAAGACGAACACGGGCACGATGAACACGGGCACGTGCAGCTGACATATCAACCTTCGCTGCCCTTGGATAATGGCAAGGTCTGCATGTGGTTATTCTTGTCAACCGAAATCATGTTTTTTGCCGCATTGATTGGGACCTACATCGTCATTCGATTTGGCGCGCCTCCGGGTAGTTGGCCGGCGCCGCATGACGTTCATTTAGTCGAACCGATCGGCGCGTTTAACACGTTTGTGCTAATCTGTTCCAGCGTGACCGTTGTTTTGGCATTGGAAGCGGCCAAAGCAAATAAATCTAGTCAAGCCAAGATGTGGATCTTGGGAACATTCTTGTTGGGCAGTGTGTTCCTCGGGGTCAAACTCTACGAATACAGTTCCAAATTCGAACACGGCATCTATCCACAACTTCCACGAAGTCTGATTTACGAGAAGCCAGATTTGTATTACGCATCCGCTGTGAGGCGGGCGCTGAAAGACAAGCAGAGTGAGTTGCAATTGCACCGCAGCGAAGATCTCTCGCTACCGGAGGAATACCAAAAACAGTTCGAGACGTCTGAAAAGCTATTGAGCGGGCTGGTCCGTTGGGCTGAGAGGACGGCCGCCCAGGCGGAGGATTTGGCGACGAAGGAAGCGGTGCTGCAAGGTTTGGCCGATGCGATCTATCCGCTTCATGGTTCGCATGAACGATTTCAAGCTTTGCTGACCGACGAAGAATCACGCCTTCCTGCCGAACTCCAACAGTTAAAAGCCGAGCACACCCAGTTGATACAGGAGCAGCAAGAACGCCAAGGCAATGACGATGCGGCGAATCTGGAAAGATTGGCTCGAATCGGCGAACACGTCGAAGCTCTGAATACCCAGATCGCAATGCATAATGCGCGTATCGGCGTGCTGCCATTGTTGCAAAAATCGTTGGAACACCATGGCCTGAACGAGATGTTTGCCCATGATGGTTTTCACCTTATCCTCCCCATGAACATCCCTAGCGGAAATATGTGGGCGTCCACGTACTTCCTACTAACAGGGTTTCACGCCATCCACGTACTAGTTGGACTGATAGTTTTTGCCATTGCCTTAAAGCTCGTGCTTGACCGCAACAAGACTGTATTTCTAGAAAACATCGGCTTGTATTGGCACTTCGTGGATCTTGTATGGATATTCCTGTTTCCGTTGCTTTACCTGTTTTAAGACGCGCTCGGCGCGGGTCTCCCGACCCCGACGA
>CBDUAB010000776.1:0-3139 GCA_965365045.1 uncultured Planctomycetales bacterium | reverse complement strand
TTACATACTCATCGGTGGAATGGCAGTCCACTTGCATGGTTACCAGCGGCACACGTCGGATGTTGACATCCTGATTACACGTGAAGGCCACGCAAAAATACTAAAGCATCTGATCGGAAACGGCTATGAAGTGTCCGAATCGAATCCGAGCCGCATCGTCGATCAGAAAAACGGCGCCGAAATCGATCTGTGCTTGTCAGAAGGCACCACCCGCTGGCCCCGTCTCTTCGGTAACTCGATCGACATTGGGCCGATCTCGGTAATCACGTTGCCGCGTTTGATCGAGATGAAGCTGAGCACGGGCCGACTCGAGGATTCGGTTGACGTTGTGAAGCTGATCAAGCAGCACCAGCTACCGATGGACTTTGCCGATCAACTTGCTGCAGAAGTTCGCGAGAAGTGGGCCGAAATCTGGACCGACGAATCGGACCTTCATTGACGTTCGCCCGTGCCGGCAACGCCGTGAAGGATTTTCGCTCGAGTTTTTCCGATGCCTCGGTCCCAGGCTCTGCCTGGGACCGCACTGGCGAGGAGGCTCCGCCTCATGGTCAACAGGCAGAGCCTGCAGTTCATGAGGTTCCCAGGCAGAGCCTGGGAACCAGAATCGTTCACGGCGTTGCCGTGCCGGGCGTCATACTTTTTTTATCAGAGTCGAAATCAAAAAAACATGCCCGTTTTCGCCTTGTCCATTCGGAAACTCTAGGAAAGGATGATGCAGTTCAGAACCGTGTATTGTGTGAACGCTTTGTCAAACGTAATCAACTCATAGCCAGGAGCCTGAGCGAACGCGGCGAGAAACGCGTCGTTCCAGACCTTTGGCGAGAACGACTTCACTTGGGTGTAACCACGCCAGAGCGGCTCAAGGTTCGCCGGCTCTTCGACAAAGGCAATGTGCGGATCGCTCAAGACGGTGTCGTACATGCCTCAAGCCTGGCTCAACGATACGGCATCATCACCGAATAACTTTGGGTTAGTCGCCAGCCTCAGAAACCCTTGTTGTGTCATTCGGCAAAAGAAGCACGATTCGCCCGACAAGTCATCGTACCAGGATTTCGCGGCAGCATGATGGATATGAGCGTCGAATGCCAACGCAAGCCACAGATTGACGTCAGGGAGAAACATCTTCCTCGTCCAAAAATTCTGCGACTCGCTCAGCAGTTAGTGCCACGGTGCCCGGCTGTTCGGACTGAACCAAGGGAAAATCGACCCGTTTCGGTTCAGTCACCAAAGGCACTTCTGGCTCCGCCGGATACGAGATGCTTACCTCCGCCCCTTCCGGCAACGCCGACGTACTGTCCAATACAATGACACCGTTTTTTACTCGACCGCGAATGACCATACGATCATTTTCCGTCAGATTGATCGAGAAGGCAAGTTCAATGGGCCCTCGGCTGACTGCCCAATGGAATGAACGTCGGTCACGCGTACCTTGAGTTCCGTGGCCTAAACATCCTGTGTCGGCTCGCCATGATCGCGGAGATGCTTTGAAAAAATGTGGCCAAATTGACTTGCCCAGCAATTCGTCTCGTGAGTTGGTGAGAGTCACAAAACGTGCCATGACGGAACGATACGCAGACGAGTTTCACTTTCATGAATAATCCCGGCTAGTACATTCATGTGAAACACATCGGAAGGGTGCCATGGACATTAAGCCCCAGGACGTGATTGATGTCTTGATTGCTGCCGGTGTGAAGAAGTGGGTGTTGATGGGCTTACATGGCTACGTCGGTTACCTGTCGCAACCACGGGCGACTCAAGAAGTGGATGTGATGATCGCCCATTCGAACCGAAAGCGAGCCGTGAAAGCCGTGCGCGAGGCATGGCCTACACTGGATGTCGAAGAATTGGAACCGGCGGTACGTTAAAGGTTTCTGGATATCGCTCAACGCAATGAGCCGTTCCCCGTGTGATCACACTTTCGACGTGTGAAGCTTCGCCGATCCGAAAACCTCAAACGTGAATGCGCCCTGGTGACCATGTAGGATGGATTGGCCCATCCGCAATCGACGTCGCGGTGGCCAGTTCACACTCCACGGGTGGGCAGTCCGTCCGCACCTCCTGGACGGATTGCCAATTCGTTGAGCGTCAATCGGCCGCAGTGACGTTATTGGCGAATCGGCCAATCCATCCTACATCATGACGACTATTCGCTCCAAAGAAGTTGTCGTGATGTGTCTGCAATTGGTACTTGGCACGTCATCAATGTTTGAAATGTCGCCGGCCCGTCATCACCATCGCCAATCCATGTCCGTCACAGGCGGCGATGACTTCTTCGTCGCGACGGGAGCCTCCCGGTTGAATGATGCCGCCAATTCCCGCCTGGGCCGCTTTGTCGATCGAATCGGGGAAGGGAAAAAACGCGTCCGATGCCAACACGGCTCCACGCACGCGGTCGCCCGCTTTTTGAATGGCAATGTCCACGGAATCCACCCGACTCATCTGTCCGGCGCCCGCACCACACAACATCTGGTCGCGTGTCACCACAATCGCGTTCGATTTGACGTGACGGCAAACTTCCCAAGCAAATCTGAGTTCCGCCAGCATGACGTCGTCCGGTTGTGTCTTGGTGGCGACGTTCCAGTCTGTTTCAGAATCCAGTTGGTTATCGCTTTCCTGCAGCAACACGCCACCTTCGATCTGCCGCAACTGAATGGCGGCTACTGATTGGCCAACATCTCCTACCTCGACCAAGCGCACGTTGTTGCGCCACTTGGGGCGCGTCGTGAGAATCTCGATTGCCTCTGGCGAGAAGCTAGGAGCGACGATCGCTTCGACGAACAAACCGGGCTCCGCCAGCACTTCGGCCGTCGCCGCATCGGCTGGCTGATTAAAACCCAAAACGGAACCAAATGCACTGAGCGGATCGCCTTGCATCGCTTTGCTGACCGCCTCCGCCAACGTGGCGGCTGATGCGGCGCCACAAGGATTGTTGTGTTTGACGACAGAAGCGGCCGCCTGCGGTAGCGAACGAGCGATCGCCAACGCGGCGTCGAGATCGAGCAAGTTGTTATACGAAAGCTCTTTGCCGTGTAGTTTTTTGCCGGCAACCAGATTGGCGCCGGATGCGATGGGGTCGGCGTAGATTGCCGCCTCTTGATGCGGATTTTCGCCGTAACGTAGAACGGCGGCCCGCTGCCAC
>CBDUAB010000775.1:0-3147 GCA_965365045.1 uncultured Planctomycetales bacterium | reverse complement strand
AGACATTGCTCCAAAAACTCCGCTTGGTCAAGCCGTCGCCGCTGTGGCGATGATCCTTGGTTACAGCATCATCGTCGTACCCACCGGAATCTTCTCGGCGGAATTGATTGCCGCGACGCATGCCACTCAAGTTAGTACCCAGGCGTGTCCTCAATGTAGTCGTGAAGGTCATGATATCGATGCGGATTTCTGCAAGTATTGCGGTGCCCGCTTATGAAAATGCCATCTCCATCGTATCGCCGTTGACCCCATCTGCTGGTACGATGAAAGAAAACGATTCCGCCCTTACCAGACACATCGAGAATCATGTCGCAAACCGATTTTGACCAGATACAAACGGCACTTAGTAATGGCGGCACTGCCGCCGCTTTGGATTGCCTGGAACAGAGCCTGCGGTCCCAAAAAAAATACCACGAGCTATTCGAAGCACTTAAAATGCAACTGCGGCAGCAACTTGGTTTGCCGATTTGGTATCAAGAAACAGCGTCAGACAACGGCCTTGACGCGGACGTCGAAGAGCGACTGGAAAAGGGGTTGCTCGACGCTTGCCAGCAAGTTGGCATGGCGCTGCTCGACGAGGGTCACGTGCGCGAAGCGTGGATGTACTTGCGCCCGGTCGGTAACAAGACGCAAGTTGCCGAACGACTTTGCCAGCTCGACGTGGCCGAAGATCAGATTGACGAATTGATCGAAGTCACGGTGTACGAAGGCGTTGATCCCCCCGCTGGCTTCGCGCGCATCCTCGACCATTACGGAATCTGCAACGCGATCACGACATTTGATTCTCACGCACCGGCGATGGAAGCCTCGGCGCGCCGGGCGGTAGCCGGCATGCTGGTACGCCACGTCTACCAAGAATTGGTCGAAAACATCCGCGCCCACATCGAGAGACAGGAAGATCAAGCGCCGACTACGTTGTCTTTATGTGAGCTATGCGAGGATCGCGATTGGCTTATGGCGGATGGCAACTACCACATCGATACGAGTCATCTTTCGTCAGTGGTTCGCTGCGGGCGCCTGTTGGAGGATCGCGCTGAGCTGGAGTTGGCACTTGAATTGACCGAATACGGTCAGCGGCTGGACAAAACCCTCCAATATGCGGGCGAAGAACCCTTTGCCGACAATTACCGGGCACACAAGCATTATTTTCACGCGACGCTCGGCCAGCATGTCGACGAAGCGTTGGAGTTCTTCCGGGAGCGCGCCGAGACCGTCGATGCCCATCAGGAGGGCACCTTGGCGATCGAAGTCTACGTAGAGTTACTCGCCGACTGCGGCAAGCTCGAAGAAGCGCTGGACACTTCGCTCTCGATGTTACCGCCAGGCACGCACACGCGTGGCGCTGCTCCCAGCCTGCTTGAGCTTTCTCGCCAGGCTGGCAACTACGAGAAGGTAACGCATTTGTGTCGTGAACGTGGCGATCTGTTGGGCTTCGCTACTGCCTTGTTGCACGCCTCCTCGGACAATTCGCAATAAAGGCGGACAATTCGCAATAAAGGCGGACAAACCGCAATGAAGTCGGACAATTCGCAATGAAATTGCCAAGCTGGGCTGGACGCATTGCCCTGCTGTGTTGTGCCGTGTTGATGACGGTGGGCGTAACGCGGAGTTTGTTTGTCCAAGGTTTGTTCTTACCCGTGCGCGTGTCCGGTGGTTCCATGGCGCCCAGCCTATTGGGCGCGCATTGGGATCGACAGTGTGAAAAGTGCGGCTATCAGCACTCGTTCGGAACCGAGTTTCCACCCGATGAAGTGGGCGTCGTTTGTCCCAATTGCGGCGCTATCTGTGAGGATTTCGCCTCAACGGCCGGATACCACCGCGGGCAGCGCGTATTAATCGACCGTTTGTCATTGTCGCTTCGCCCTCCTCGACGGTGGGAGGTTGTCGCATTTCGTCGAAGCGACGGTCAGTTGGCCGTGAAACGCGTTGTCGGATTGCCAGCCGAACAAGTGTCGCTGCGCGACGGTGATATTTATGTCGACGGGCGGATTGTTCGCAAGCCTTGGCGTGTCACACAGGCACAGTCTATTCCTGTGAATACGGCCGTTGCTGTACAGGGGGCCGTTGCTGTTCATACGAACCCGTGCCGCGACGGTACGCCGCGCTGGCGGCCGGAAGATCCGAAATCCAATTGGCGTGCCACAATCAAAGGTTACCAGTACAGCGCGGCCGCCAGTGAAACAACGGGCGAAATTGATTATTTGGTCTACCATCACTTGGCTTGTTTACCACCGCCGACTGGTAATTCTCCCGCACCTATACTGGACAGCTACGGATACAATCAGTCGCTCTCGCGCAAATTATTTCGCGTCACGGATGTAATTCTTGAGGCAAGTGTTGCTTGGCAAGGTTCCGGCGCGATAATCCTGCGCATCCTAGCAGGTGAGGAGCTTTACGAGTTACTTTGGCGGCCCAGCGTCGATAGCGTGAGTTTACGGAACCGTGATGGCGTTCTGGCGAGTGCAAGCAAAGCCGTTGCAGTGGATCGCACGGCCCGGATTACCTTCGCCTTTGTCGACCAACAGATCCTATTTGTGATCGACGGAAAAACCGTTATGCAATACGACGTTACGCATAGCGGCGCGGAGAATCCGTATCGCGATTCGATGCGGCCGCAAAGCCCCTTCGCGATCGGTGTGCAAGGTTTCTCGTTGGTTGATTGCCACGACATACAAGTCCTGCGCGATGTCTATTACGTCGATGCGCCCGGTGTCGCTTCGACATGGCAATTGGGAAACGACGAGTTTCTGGCATTGGGAGACAACAGTCCAATTTCACAAGATGCACGGCAGGGTAGTGAATTTGGAATCGTTACCCTGGATCGTATTGTTGGGCGAGTGGTCCCGCAGCACACGAGATGGTTGGATCGTTGAAAGAAATAGCTGTCCGGTTTCGGATAAGAGGTGTCGTTCCACTGCCCATGGCAATTGAAAAAGTTAAAATGAGAACTGCAAAATGCAAAATTAAGAGTTGGGGGGAGATTCGATGTCCGTAGAGCTACCAATCATCGGTGGATTTCGGAGTTGATTATTATGGAACGAAGAGGTGACGAGCTTGAAGATCGATTGCTCGAATTCGCTGCTCGCGTGGGTAAAGTCGTCGACGCATTGCCCGAAAGCCGGTTGGCACGACATGTCGCGGGGCAAC
>CBDUAB010000774.1:0-3148 GCA_965365045.1 uncultured Planctomycetales bacterium | reverse complement strand
CAGGGTGCGGTACAGGACCTGGACGCAGGCGATGTAGTTAGCGACACGATCACGTTCACCGCCAGCGACGGCAGGACCCGTCAGGTGGTGGTAAGTATTACGGGGACCAACGACCGCCCCGTAGCCGTGGCCGACACGGCTAATACTACCGAAGATGACAGTGTTACCACCGATGTGATCGCCAATGACACGGACGTCGATGCGACGAGCGTCCTGAGTCTGCTGTCAGGTTCAGCGTCGATCGGTTCCGCAACGCTCGATGTCGACGGATCGGTTGTCACCTTGTCCACTGCCGTTGTCAGCGAGGTTGGTAACAGCATCACGTTTGATCCGGCCAGCGATTTTGGTTTCCTGGCCATCGGTGAAACGGCCACCGTGGTGATCAACTACACGGTTATTGACAGCCAGAACACGCCAATGGCCGACCAGTCGACATTAACAATCACGGTCATCGGAAGCTCTGAAAATGTCTCGCCAGTAGCTCGAGATGATCAATTCAGTATAAACGAAGACACGATTCTAAACGTCAGTGGAAACGGAGTTCTCGCTAACGATGCCGACCCAGATGGTGATGTGCTGTCGGCGACTTTGATTAGTAATCCGGCACACGGAAGTGTCGTCCTCAACGCCGATGGCTCTTTTAGCTACACGCCCAACGTCAATTACAACGGATTAGACAGTTTCACGTATCAAGCCAACGACACAGTTCTATCAAGTACGGCCACTGTCAACATTATGGTTCACTCTGTAAACGATGCTCCACAAGCCGTTGCGAACAGTTTCAGCATTGACGACGATAGCGTTTTGGAAGTTTCTGGCTTGGGCCTACTAAGCAACGATTACGACGCGGAAGGTGACGCGCTCACGGCTTCGCTGGTCACTGGGCCAGCCCACGGGTCGTTGACACTAAGATCTGACGGGTCATTTACTTATGTCCCGGATCAAGACTTCGCGGGAATCGATAGTTTCACTTACGTGGCAAACGATGGCACGGTCGATTCGGGTGTGGTGACCGTAACTATCACAGTCGTTCGCAGGGATAGTCCAACGCCAGATGGTCCAGTGACCGATGGCCCCGATATCAATATGGTTGCGCTCCCTGGTCCCGGACAGACGCCGTCAAGCGAATCGGACGACCTTCGTAACGAGCCCATTACTGAAACAAAGATATTCCACTCGAGGTCCGTGGAACAAGACATCAAACGACGCACAATCGTGATCGGCGAATCAGAATTCGAAGAAATAAGCTTGCCAATTCATGAAACGATTGATTGGTCACCGACACGACGACGATCCACTCATGAAGAGGGTAGGCATGCCGTACAGGAGAATCTTGAATTCATAACCGACAGTAGTTTACTTTGGGACAGTCTGGACGAGTTTGCCGTTATTATCCGAAAAGACGGATTGATACGCACGCTGTTTGCCGGTGGCGCCTTGGTATTCGCCACCTTGGGATCGATCGTATACACCGTTTGGACGGTTTGGAGTGGCAGCCTTTCGGCGAGCATCTTGGCTCTAATGCCTGGCTGGAAACTTTTGGATCCGCTGCCCATTCTGGATCAAGCAGCTGACGAGATGGAACACGAGCGACAAGAACAAGATGACGAATCGCTAGAATCGCTTGTCAGCGCGGAAGATAGCCAAATGACCATGGTTTAGAAAACTTTGACTCATGACAAAATCTCACATTTCAGCAACGATGCGGATTGCCACCGGCTTGGCGTTTATCAGCATAACCGTGATCCTCGCGGCAAGGTTATGTGGAATAGTGCCCAATCGTCGTGGCGCGGTGATTGATGGACGTAAGAAGTTGTGCGAAATTCTTTCGGTCAGCGCCTCGATTCACGCCCGCGACCACGAATTCAAACGCATGGAAGCGACGCTGCGCGCGGCGGTGAAACGCAACAAAGACATTCTATCGGCCGCCGTTTGCCGGTTTGACGGCAATACAGTCGTCGAGATTGGCCAGCATCAGGCAAATTGGAAGACAACTCGTAGCGATGGCGGTTCGTACAACCAGATTCGCGTTCCCATCGTAACGAGTGATCGGCAACAATGGGGGTCCGTGCAAGTTCGCTTCCAACCGATTGAGGAACAGGGACTCTTCGGATTTTTTGGGCGCCCTTCGATTCGGATATTTGTTTTCACGCCAGCGCTAAGTTTGCTCTTGTTTTATTTTTATCTCAGAAAAATGCTCCAGCATTTGGACCCGTCGAAAGTGGTGCCCAGCCGAGTGCGATCAGCGTTGGACGCGTTGGCTGGCGGGTTGATTGTGCTGGACGACAAGGCGCGCATCGTCATGGCCAACCTATCGTTTGCCAACGCTGTTGGGCGTTCGCCCAAGGAATTGCAGGGTACCCGTGTCGATAATTTGCCTTGGCTGGATCCGGAAAGTCATGAGCCGGATGAGGATCGCGACTGGCTATTAGTCGCTGAAGGAGGTCAATCGCAGCCTAATTTCATGACAAGTCTATCGGAGAAACAGTCGGACAAACGACGGACATTTTGGGTCAATGCCTCGCCGATTTTGGGCGAAAAAGGAAATCCCCGCGGCTCCCTCGTCAGTCTGGACGATGTGACGCAACTACGCGAGAAGGAGCTTGAGTTAAAAAAAATGCTCGAAGCGTTGGCAAAATCGCGTGAAGAGATACGTCGCCAAAACGAAGAGCTTCGCGCCCTAGCTACCCGGGACTCACTAACCGGATGCCTTAATCGCCGGTCATTCTTTGAGCGATTCGAACAACATTGGAAGAGTGCTGAGCGGTATCGACATGATTTGAGTGTCGCAATGTTCGATCTAGATCACTTTAAATCAGTCAACGATAATCACGGTCACAGTGTGGGTGACGCGGTGCTGCAAAAAGCGGCGGCTGCCTTGGAGACGACGGCAAGGGACGTTGACCTCGTCTGTCGTTATGGCGGTGAAGAGTTTTGCGTATTGCTGCCACATACGGATATCGAAGGTGCGGCGCAGGCAGCGGAACGCTTTCGTCAAAGCATCACTGCGATAGAAATGCCCGACCTTTCGGTAACGGCCAGCATTGGCGTATCGTCGATCTCGCTGGGAGCAACGGATGCACATACGTTGTTGGATCAAGCGGATAAATGCCTCTACATGGCCAAGCGGAACGGCCGAAATCAGGTT
>CBDUAB010000773.1:0-3155 GCA_965365045.1 uncultured Planctomycetales bacterium | reverse complement strand
GCAGCGTTGGTCGGCGACCGAAGAATCTGCCAAAAACTTTTGTTGGCAGAACGGGCAGAACTCGCAGTCCATGGAACACGGCACGAAAACACCCGTTGCGAGATTCAAGCCTTGTATGGAAGATCCTTCAGTCGCTAAGGCTCCTTCAGGACGACAGATGTGCGTTCGTAGTAACGAGCTACGGCAATTTCGTGATTCAAAGTGGCGCTGTCCAGCTAATCCTGGCGAGGAGAATGGTTGTGGGCACTGATTCGCACGGAAAGAAAAAGAAGAAAAAAAAACGAGACGCCAAGGACGCCGAAGACTCGACCTCTACACAATCTAAACCGAAGCTGAGACGCAAGCAGTACGAGGAAGAGCTTGAAAAGCTGCAAGTCGAGCTGGTCAAACTGCAATCGTGGGTCAAGCATACCGGAGCCCGAATTGTGGTCGTGTTTGAAGGACGCGACGCAGCCGGTAAAGGCGGTGTCATCAAGCGGATCACCGAAAGGGTCAGCCCGCGGGTCTTCCGCGTCGCCGCTCTGCCGGCGCCGAGTGACCGTGAAAAGTCGCAGCTCTATGTGCAACGCTATATCGCGCACATGCCAGCGGCAGGGGAAATCACTTTGTTCGATCGCAGCTGGTATAACCGTGCCGGTGTCGAGCATGTGCTGGGATTCTGTACCGACAAGCAGTACGAGAAATTCTTACGGTATTGCGACCGATTCGAGCACGGTCTCGTGGACGACGGTATCATGTTGATCAAGTACTGGCTAACCGTTAGTCAGGACGAGCAGCAGCGGCGTTTTCAAGCTCGTATCGAGGATCCGCTGCGGCAGTGGAAACTTAGTTCCACCGACCTGTGTTCCGTCCGGCAATGGTACGACTATTCGCATGCTCGCGACGCAATGTTTATGGCAACCGATACCGAATTCGCGCCCTGGCATATCGTGCGATCGGATGACAAACGGCGTGCGCGGTTGAACTGCATCCGCCATCTACTTAGCATCATTCCCTACGACGATGTGCCGTATGAGAAAGTGGAGATTCCCGAGCCGGAGACCACAAACCAGTTCGACGACGTGAGCTCACTTTCATCGAGGCGCTTCATTCCGGAACACTACTGAAAATGTTACAGGAACTGACTTACTACACCGATGTGCTGGGCATCGTTGGCGACATTCTCAGGATCCGTGCGAAAGACATTGGCTTCGGCGATCTGGCGGTCGTCGAGAATTGGGACGGTGAAACTTCGTTGGCACAGGTCGTCGAATTGCAGAACGATGAGGTCTCGCTGCAAGTGTTCACCGGCGGCAAAGGCCTATCAACCGATGCGCGCGTCCGGTTCTTGGGGCATCCATTGCGGGTTCCCTTCTCACCGAACATCTTAGGACGCGTTTTCAACGGCGCTGGCGAAACGGTCGACGGCGGTCCGGCGCTGTTTGACGATCCACGACTCGACGTGGGAGGACCTTCGGTCAATCCAGTGACACGCGACTTGCCCCATCACATGATCGAAACGCGCGTGCCGATGATCGATGTTTTCAACTGCCTGGTAGAGAGCCAGAAAATCCCAATTTTCTCGGTCGCCGGCGAGCCATACAACCAGTTACTCGCAAGAATCGGCATTCAGGCGAGTGCCGATATCATTGTGTTTGGCGGGCTGGGTTTGATCTTTGACGATTATCACTTTTTCCGCACCACGTTCGAAAACGAAGGTGTCTTTTCTCGCACCGTGATGTTCGTCAACCAGGCGTCCGACCCGATCGTCGAGCGGCTATTCATCCCCGACATGTGCCTGAAGGTTGCCGAACGTTACGCCGTGGAACAGTCCAAGCGTGTGTTGGTGTTGCTGACGGACATGACGTCCTATGCCGACGCGCTAAAGGAAATAGGTATCGCCATGGAACGCGTGCCGTCGAATCGCGGCTACATGGGCGACCTTTATAGCCAACTGGCTCTGCGGTACGAACGAGCTTGCTCGTACAAGGGGGCCGGCTCGGTCACAATCCTCACGGTCACGACGATGCCAGGAGACGATTTGACACATCCGGTGCCGGACAACACGGGCTACATCACGGAAGGACAATTCTACTTGCACGACGGAGTCCTCGACCCGTTCGGTTCGCTGTCGCGTTTGAAGCAGCAAGTGGTCGGCAAAGTGACCCGCGAAGATCACGGTCAAATCATGAATACCATGATTCGTTTCTACTCGGCGGGCAAAGATGCCGAGACAAAGCAGGCGATGGCCTTTGATTTGTCGCCGTTCGACAAGAAGACATTGAAGTTTAAAGAGCTGTTCGTCCAACGGTTCATGGATCTCAACGTTTCGATCGGTCTCAACGACGCCCTTGATCTCTGCTGGCAGACGCTCGCCGAGTGTTTCGACGCCAATGAACTGCTAATGAAACAGAATCTTGTGGATAAGTATTTCCCTGCCAGCAAGCTTTAAAGAATGGCTAACATCGCGATAAGTAAAAGTTCGTTTGCCCAGCAGCGCGGCCAGTTGAAGCTGTACCAGCGATTTCTGCCTTCGTTGGACCTGAAACGACAGCAGCTACTGACCGAGCAAAAGCTAGCGCGGCGGCAGTTGGCCGAAGCGGAAAAAGAAGTCGACCAGTTAACCCAGTCGCTCGACGAATTGATGGAGCCGCTCGGCGGTTATCAAATCGACTTATCCGGGCTGGTCTCCATCGACTCGGTAGTCATTGAGGAAGAAAACATCGTGGGTGCCCGCCTGCCGGTCGCGCGGGAAGTGAAATTCAAAACGGCACCGTATTCAATGCTTGCCAAACCGTATTGGGTTGATTTCCTCGTCGAATATTTACAACGAATGTGTACGATGCGAGTCCATTTGCAGGTCCGACGCGAGCGGGTCGCGCGAGTAAACCAGCAAGTTCGCCGCATCACGCAACGGGTTAACTTGTTTGAAAAGGTGCTCATTCCACAGGCCAAAGAAAATATCAAACGTATTCACATTGGGTTGGGTGAGCAGGAACGATCCGCGGTGGTTCGATCGAAGATTGCGAAGAAAAAACACACAATAAGTTAAGGAGTTTGAAGTTATGCATTGCTAGGGCGCAGGGCTACGACAGCCCCAACGGGGCGGTCCTATGTCAGCCCAGGGTGGAGCGACGTGAGTAAAACGAACGTCGCGCAACCCTGGGTAACCGTTG
>CBDUAB010000772.1:0-3158 GCA_965365045.1 uncultured Planctomycetales bacterium | reverse complement strand
TGTCCTAGGTGATTTCAACGAAGACGGTGTTTGGAACACGGCGGACATCGATCTGCTGGGCAAAGAAATCATCGCTGGCACAAACAATCCCGATTTCGACATCACCGGAGACGCCACGGTTAGTCAGGACGATTTGAACCAATGGCTCTCCGTTGCAGCCACCGAGAATGGATTTGGCGCACCCTACCTTGGCGGAGACGCAAACCTGGACGGTACGGTCAACGCACAGGATCTGAATAGTCTTGCCTTGAATTGGCAAGAAAACGTTGATCCATGGTCCCAAGGTGATTTCAATACCGATGGCTTCGTCGACGCGTCAGACCTCAACGCTCTGGCATTGAACTGGCAGGAATCCATTCCGACCGCCGTGGCCGGTGCTGCCGTTCCGGAACCAAATTCGCTGACCATTCTATGTTTGGGCGTCATCACGTTAGTCTTTGGGCGCCGGATCGGAGTCCGTTGATCGGGATTGCGCACCTTGTCACTCCGGTCGTCGATACTTGCGCCGCGAGCGTCTCAAAAACTCGTCAGGTCGTGACACACGCTAGAAAACCTCTTCTTCTTTGTAAGAAAGCAGACAACATGAATCGGTAGAAGAGAAACGAACATGGACAAGAAAGAACTACTGAGGCGACTGACACGACTGTTCGCCTTTGTTGGTGTTGGCTGCTTGCCCCTGACGCCGGTATCCGCGAAGGAACGCCCCAATGTGATTTTCTTCGCCGTTGATGACCTGTGCGACTGGGTCGGCGCGATGGGTTACCAACAAGCGATTACGCCCAACATGGACGCATTGGCTCGGCAGGGCGTAGCATTCAGAAATGCTCATTGTCCGGGCACGTTCTGTGCGCCGTCGCGAAGCGCCATCTTCACTGGAAGGTTTGCTTCGACAACCGGCTGCTACACGACCGAAATCTACTTTCACGATCATCCGGAGTTGCGGCCGCTTCAGGTCAGCTTCTCCGAGGCCGGTTATTCGACTTACGGTGCCGGCAAGCTGTTTCATCACCCGGCTGGCTATCTTGACCGTCGCGGTTGGGACGAATTCTTTCTACGTAGCGAGGCCGCCAAGCGCGAGGGTTGGCCATTGAATTCGTGGGGCGATGACACGCCGATTCCGCAGCCGTTTCCGAACAGCATTTACAATCGAGGACGTCAAATCAAAGGCGGCCTGTTCCTGGAATGGGGAGCAGTGCCGGACGAGCGCGAAGACGAAATGGCTGACTCGCGGCGAGTCAACTGGGCGTGCAGCGTCCTGAAGCGAAAACACGATGGGCCGTTCTTCCTCGCCGTCGGTTTGTACGCGCCGCACTTTCCCAATTATGCCCCGCAGAAATATTTCGACCTTTACGACGCCGCGAAGATCAAAGCTCCACCTTACAAAGACGATGATCTGGACGATCTGCCGCCGAAGATCATGCGGAACAAGAGGAATCGAAAGCGTCTGCACCATGAACGACTCGTCGAACTTGGAGCCGTCGAGCAGGCGATTCATGGTTATCTTGCATCCGTTTCTTACGCCGATGCGATGCTTGGCCGTGTGTTGACGGCACTGCGCGAGAGTCCACACGCCGACAATACAATCATCGTCTTGTGGAGTGACCATGGTTATCACCACGGCGAAAAAGGCGATTGGGGAAAACACACGCTGTGGGAACGAACATCGAACGTGCCGTTCATCTGGTCGGGGCCGGACGTAGCTTCTGGAGCGACGGTCGACTCAACCGTCAGCCTGATCGACATGTACCCGACGTTTGTCGAGATGTGCGAACTATCCGCCGTCGAAGGGCTGGAAGGGACATCGCTCGCCGAAATCTTGAAGGAGCCTGCAAAAGCAACCGATCGTGACGTCTTCCTTCCGTACCTCGATCCGGGAGGCTACGCGATCATCAATGAGAAATGGCGGTACATCCATTACAGCGATGACACGGAAGAACTGTACGACGTCCAAGGCGATCCGCACGAATGGAAAAACCTCGCCGAAGACTCGAACTTCGCCGTCGTCAAACAGAAACTGCGAGCTAGCGCCCCGAATGCGTTTGCTCCGCCCGGTACTCCGAAAAACCGCCTCAGGCTAGTAACGCACGGCGAGGCGTACCGTTGGGAACTGAAGAAGAAACCGACCAGAAAAAAGAAATAAGGACGTAACTATTCAGCCGTCTGAGATGACTCGAATTCACGGCAAAGAACAATTTGGTGATAACCATAAGGAACTTAAGCGGAATGAGAATTAAAGCTGTCAATTGCGTAATGTTATTCTCATTGATCTTTGGAGTCGCTGTCACGCATGTCTCCGCGAGGCCAATGAACGTCCTCTTCATAACGATAGATGACCTCAGGCCTGAGTTGGCTTCCTACAAGGCGGACGGCATCCTCACGCCCCATATCGATCGGCTGGCCGCTAAGGGGCTGCAGTTTAACGCAGCGTATTGTCAGTACCCGGTCTGCAATCCAAGCCGCGCCTCGTTCTTAACGGGCCTGCGTCCAGACGAGCTTGCGATCTTATCCAATAAGGTGGCCTTGCGCAAAAAGTGGCCGGACCTCGTAACGCTTCCGCAACTGTTTCGCAACAACGGCTATTTCACCGCTGGGCTGGGAAAGTTATTTCACATGGGAACGGATGCAGAAGGCCGGAAGACACTCTTTCGCGATGACGCGTCATTCGATTACTTCTTCAAGGCGAAGGGCAAAGAGCCGAGAATCGGGAGCAAGGGCGAGGGACGGAAACTTGGCGACGGCACGGTCAAATGGGCTCAGTGGCGCGCTGCGGAAGGTGGCGACGAGGCTCAAGCGGATGGGATGCTCGCAGCTGAAGCGGTCCGCCTACTAGACGAGAATCGCGACAAGCCGTTTTTCATTGGAGTCGGATTCCATAAGCCGCACGACCCCTTTGTCGCTCCGAAGGAGTATTTCGATCGCTATCCGCTGGATGAGGTGGCGTTGGCGAAAGACCCGAACGACCGTACTCCGCTGCTAAAGCATGCGTTGCCTGACGCTTACAACTTTGAGACCTTTACGGACAAGGATCGTCGTGAATTTAAGCGGGCCTATCATGCATGTACAACCTTCGTGGATGCACAGGTAGGGAAAGTGCTCGAGGCGGTGGATCGTTTGAAATTGTGGGACAACACGATTGTTGTGCTATTGGGAGATCATGG
>CBDUAB010000771.1:0-3159 GCA_965365045.1 uncultured Planctomycetales bacterium | reverse complement strand
CTGCCGTGTCGTGAAAGTCGTTCTTTCCAACAAGTCCTTCGTCATCTCCAGAAATTCATCGCGGGTCACTTCGATACGGACCGCTTTTCCCTGGTGGTCACAGGCTAATGTGGTTTTGTTGCGCGCCGACAGCGTTCGTTTGGCATCTTCACAATCCCGCCACAGACGTCCTGACGTATTTGGATCGCCACGTGGATCCAATCCATGCTCATTTTGATAAGCGGTCGCGACATGGTTCACCAACCGTTCGTCCCAGTCGAGCCCGCCCAACCGCACGTCTCCGTCGGTCGCCAGCGCAATGTACTCGTCACCATGGATTTCCATGACCGTCACGTCAAACGTACCGCCGCCCAAATCGTACACAAGGATCCGTTGCTGAACATCAGACCGAGAAGGATCTTGAAGCGACTGCTGTTGACCAAAGGCGAGCGCCGCGGCCGTTGGCTCGTTGATAATGTCTAGGACGTCGAGCCCGGCGATATAACCGGCGTCTTGCGTGGCTTTGCGACGCACTTCGTCAAAGTACGCCGGAACGGTGATAACCACTTGGGAAAAGTTGCCGATCTGCCGTGATGCATCCAGCCGCAACTTGTTCAACACCCAGGCCTGCAACGCGGCCGGCGGATACTCGCGGCCGCCGAGCGGTTGATGATAGACGCGCAGACCCAGGTCGCGCTTGGCACACTGTGCAACGTGCTGGGCCTCAGTGGCCAACGCTTTGATGGCTTCTTTACCCACGATAACTTCATCACCTTCGAATAGGATGGCGCTCGGTGTGAGTTTGTCACCTTCGGCGTTGATCAACGTCTGTGGTCGACCGAGATCATCCAAATAAGCGATGGCCGAGAACGTCGTCCCCAAATCGATGCCGACCGCCGGTTGTGATGGTTTGTTCATGGTCAAAACGATAGGCCAAATAGGCCAGATTTTATTAGCAATGTAAGCAACAGTATTCCGACTAAGATTCCAACTACTAGAACAACTGGTTTCGCGATGACACGTTGGGCTGACTCCGAGGGAATTGTAGGCGACTCGCTGTCAGACCTCATGGGCGGCGGCCTGTTTTCCGCCAGTTGCGTCTTGTTCAGCAATCGTTCGAGGTCATCGATCATAGCTCCATCACTGACCGCTTGCTGCCAATTGCGTAATTCGTTGGCGGGCATACTGCGTTGGCGCTGAAACTGCACCGTGACAGCATGGTTCGTTCCCGTTACATTGGCCGTAACATCCAGTTGTCCGTTCTGCCGACAATGAAAGACGACTTCGATGGGATGGCCCTTAGGCAAGTTCGCCGGCAGGCCGCGCAGGACCGCTTTACCCAGCGACGTGCAACCCTCCACGGTGTGACCTTCTCCTTCGAGGACTTTGATCACCAAAGATTGTTGATCCGTTTCTTTCGTCACGAACTTATAGCCCACCATAGCCGGCAGCGGTGAATTTCGAGGTATCAAAACCGTGTTGCACGTGCGATTTGTCGCTTGATCGATGCCTTCGACGCCCAGGCTATGAGAGTTCACGTCGATCACGCGCAACCGCAATGTTGTATCGCCGATTCCACGCGCGCGCATCGTCGCCGCCGCATAGATGGCGGCGCCCCGCGCGACGGCCTCATCGGGATTGACTGCTTCATCCGGCATTTTTCCCGTTATCTCGGATAACCTGCGCAATACCATGGGCATCCGCGTGGAGCCACCGACCAGCAAGATTCGATCGATCGACGGCCAATCGAGCCCTGCGGCATCTGTTGTGTGCCGGGCCGTGACAATCGTTCTTTCCAGCAAGTCCTCGGTGAGTTCTTCGAACGCCTCACGCGTTACCATGATTTCGCTGTGATGTCCACGAAAGTCGACGGCGACGACGGCGTGATTTCGCGCCGTCAACGTATGCTTGGCTTCCTCGCACGACTGAAGCACCTTGGCACAAGCATCTGAATCGTCGCGAAAATCAATCCGCTGCTCATCTTCAAATTTTTGGGCAACGTATTCGAGCAGGCGGCGATCCCAATCGAATCCGCCCAATGTTACATCACCGTCGGTTGATAACGTGCGCACTTCCCCTGGAACGATCTGAATAATAGTCACGTCAAACGTGCCACCACCCAAATCGTAAACCATCAATGTGAGGCTGTCGCGCGGTGCCCCGTCGCTGGTGAGATAACCGAGTTGTTCTCCAAATGCCAAGGCCGCCGCGGTTGGCTCGTTAACGATATCGAGGACCTGTAAGCCAGCAATTCGGCCCGCGGCCAACGTTAAACCACGACGTCGCTCGTCAAAAAATGCCGGAACCGTGATGACAGCGCGGTAATCGTCGAATTCGCGTGCGATATCCTTGCCCAATGCTGCCAGCACACAGGCTTCGATCGTCTCGGGCGGCAACTGTCGGCCGCGCACAACGTCGGTCGTCCCGTCATGTCCGAGATCACGCTTGGCACAAGCAACGACCGAGTCACGAGCAAAAGTGAGCGCTTTTTTCGCTTCGCGACCCACGACGGTCGCATCATCGTCAAAGTAAACAACGCTAGGCGTCAGGATGGCGCCAAGTTCATTAGCGACCATCGCCGTCTGCCCAGCTTCTGTCAGATAGGCAACGACCGAATTAGTCGTTCCTAGATCAATGCCAACGGGATACACGTATGTCATTCGTGACCAACGATTGCGCTGGATGAAAATTCAGTGTTGGTGAATCACGCTGCCGCTGCGACCAGTAATCACCTAAAAACTTGGGCGACAGCCAGAGGCACCCGAATTCGCACAGTTTGTGTTCAACGTCAACGATTGCGCGCGTTCGTGCGGATGACTCTACCAACAGTATGTTTGACAACGGTTGTTTGCGACAGGTCAAGTGCGGTAGAGCGTGATCGTTAGACTACGCGATCACCTCCGGGCATCCGGTTATTGACGTAACTGGAGAGGCAATTCGCTCCATTGGAACCGCCAATCGCGTGGACTGTTTGTCGATATCTCTGGACGCCTCAGTTTAGCGTTTGTCAGTGGATCGGAATTAGTCCGGTAAGCAGACGATTGAGCCAAATTACTCTTCTGAGCTGCACCGTCAGGCAAACACGTCAAGAGACGAATCACTGCCGTGTAAGTGGGCCCATCTTTTCTTAAGAGGGATGCCAGGTATGCTCGGCAGTTCGACGCCGTGTTTTGTGCCCTG
>CBDUAB010000770.1:0-3165 GCA_965365045.1 uncultured Planctomycetales bacterium | reverse complement strand
AACCCTTGGACGACACAGTACTGCCGTCAACGAAGGCATGCGTTCGTTACGACAAGACGGTTGGCAAACAATGATGGCTGGTGAAACGACCATTGATGAAGTTTTACGTGTCACGAAAGGAGATATCGTTAATCCCTGACTCATGCCTGACTTCCAATACATCGCTCGCGACCTACAAGGACAACAGGTCACCGGTTTGATTGCAGCCGGCACCGAGAAGGAAGTGCTTGCGCAGTTGGCGAGTCAGTCCTTGTTCCCGGTCAAGTTGTCGTCGGACGCGGGCACGAGAGCCCGACGCGTCGGCAAGCGGGTTCGCGGACAAGTGCTGGCCACAACCTATAGCCAACTGTCGTCGCTTTTGCGCAGCGGCGTTCCACTGCTGAGGTCCCTCGCGCTGCTCAAGGAACAGACTTCACATAGTGGTTTGGCGACGGTGTTGGATGATGTGCACGCGCGTGTCGAGGACGGGGCTACGCTGGCCGAGGCGATGGAAAGGCACGAAACAGTTTTTCGTCCCGTAACCGTCAGCATGGTACGGGCCGGCAGCGAAGGTGGATTTCTCGAGGATGCGCTGGATCGCATCGCGCAATTTACGGAGGAACAGGAAGATCTCAAAAGCCGTACGTTTGGCGCGCTGGCGTATCCCATCTTCCTGGCCGTGTTCGGCACACTTGTCGTATCCGGGTTGCTGATATTCTTCGTGCCAAGCTTTGAAGAGATGTTCACTCGCTTGCGCGAGCGTGGTGAACTGCCATGGATAACGGACGCCCTGTTGTCGGTGAGTTTAGCTTTGCAGCGGTACGGCTTATTGATTGTGATTGTGTTGGGCGTGGCCGTTTATTTTCTTGCCAAGCAACTGGCGACCGAACGAGGCCAGCGGCTGTTGGACAGGGTCAAGCTGCGGCTGCCAATGATCGGCCCAATTTTCAAGAGTCTGGCGATCGCGCGGCTATGTCGCGTGTTGGGTACACTTTTGCACAATGGAGTGCCAATTCTACGTTCGCTCGAGATTAGCCAACAGGCGACTGGCAATTCCGTGTTGGCCGACGTGCTGGCCGAGGCCAGACAAAACGTGTCCGAAGGTGAAAAACTGGCAACTCCGCTTACTCGTAGCGAGCACTTTCCGCGAGAGATCGTCGAGATGGTGTCGGTCGCCGAGGAATCAAATTCATTGGAAACGGTTTTGGTGGATATCGCGGATCGGCTAGAACGAAGTACAAGTCGCCGGCTTGAGTTGTTTGTTCGTTTATTGGAGCCGGTAATGCTCTTGATTTTGGCAGCCGTCGTTATGGTTGTGGTACTGGCCCTCTTGTTGCCCATAATGAAGATGAGCAGCACACTGTAATTCATGTAAATCAATGCACGGTGGAAAGCTGTGGCAGTTTTAATAAGGAGAGGTAAGGCAATGAAACGCGGAAGAAAGCAATTTCGGCGTCAAGGATTCACGTTGATCGAAGTGTTACTCGTATTGGTGATCTTGGTCATCCTGGCGTCGATGGGTGGACTGTTTGTGCGTCGTGCCCAACAAGGCGCGATGGTGAACGCCGCCAAAACACAGATCGGTAGCTTTAAGAGCTGCATCGAGACGTATCAGTTAGACGTCCGCAATTACCCGACGACATCCGCAGGTTTGCAAGCCTTGCTGGCTCCACCAGGTGACCTGCCGAATCCGGCTCGTTGGAATGGCAAATATTTCGATTTAAAACAGATTCCCCTCGATCCGTGGGACAAACCCTACCAGTATCAACTTGTCGACAGCGACAACTATCTGATTTGGTCGTTAGGACCGGACGGTACTGACGGCTCTGAAGATGACATTCGTTCGGATTTACTGAATTGAATGTTCGAGGATTTGACTGAAACGTGCACGTCCGCGACATCAATCGCCGCCCCGGCTTTACGCTATTAGAACTGACCTTGGTGTTGGCTCTGGTGGTGATTCTGTCCGCTATCATTATGCCACGAATGACGGGATCGGCTGCCTCGCGGCGCCTTGGCTTGGCCGCCGACCAGGTACGCGCAACTTGGACTAAGGCCCGCAATCGGGCCATGCTGAATGGCGACACCCAGCAATTTTTATATCGACCGGGATCGCGTAGCTTTGTGGTTGTCGCCGAACCGACCAACCAAGTCACGGACATGGTATATCAACAGGCGACGTCGCTGCTGGCTTCTTCGACAACTCTGGAAAACGAAAATCAATCTACCGCAAATGCAACGACAGAGGGTTTCCGAGTCGAGCGTTTGCCGTTCGATGTGACTTTTATCGATGCCGGATCTCTTGGCGGTAACGCTTCGCTTGGTGCCATGGCAGCTTCGACTACGTCCGTCACTCCTCAGATCAGCTCGGCATCCGGCCAATCGTCCGGAATCGCCATGTTGAGTTTTTATCCCGACGGCACCACTTCTACCTCGACCGTATGGCTGGCAAATGAAGACGAGGAAGTCATTCCTGTGTGGCTGCGCGGTTTAACCGGCATTGCCACCGTCGGTGAAATCGTTGTCAACACTACGTCGGGCGGCCGGCAGCAGGATTCACGATGACAGTCTCGAAGTGCCAACGACGAAGTGGTCTCTCGCTACTCGAAGTGATTCTCGCGATCGCAATTCTAGCCGGCGCGATGGTGATGTTAGGCGACCTGTTGCGCATCGCGGGACGGCATGCCACGGCTGCGAGTGAACTGACACGAGCACAATTGCATTGCCAAAGCATTATCTCGGAAATCGCCGCCGGAATCTTGCCTCCCGAATCGGTTCAAGGGGCACCGATGGAAACCGATCCCAATTGGACCTACTCGATTGAAGTGCAGACTTTGCAACTCGAAGGTCTATTGTCCGTGCAAGTCACTGTAGCCCAGAACATCGACGCCAGACAGCAACCACTCAGCGCGACGTTGACGCGTTGGATGATTGATCCTGACCTCGCGCTACTGGAGGAAGCCGAGCAGGCCGAAGCTGCGGAGGGCGGCGATGCGTAGTTGGATTGCGCCACATTCGACTTCGCTAGCTGACGTTAATCGCCGCGCTCGTGTCGTTTTTGTTGGCCACCACGCGAGCTTGTCTCCGTGGGGCGGTGATCACAACCAGAAAGGAAATGTATTTCTAGATCCGCTCGCCACCGCCCGAGCTTGCCTCGGTGGAGCACTGCTCAGGCTGCCAGGGCAA
>CBDUAB010000769.1:0-3171 GCA_965365045.1 uncultured Planctomycetales bacterium | reverse complement strand
CGCGAGTAGGGAACGAGATGCCAGCCTGACCAGCGAAACGCAAACAGCGCACTGAACAGAAAAACCGCGTGTAGCAGCATTGATCCGCGGATCAACCAACCCACACCACCGCCGCCACCAGGGCCGATGCACAGAAACAACAAGAACATTCCATAGGGAATCGAGGCAGCGATGGCATAGCGCAAGCGATTGGCCGAGAGCCATCCCCATACGAGCGCTACGTAAAGTAGCCCAAACATGGCGGATAGTGGAAGAAGCGATGCATATGTGATCGTTGTAGAATGGGCAAATGATGTGTGGGCGACTTGCTCCATCACGCGCAACATGATAATCGCAATCAGCAGAACCGCGATCACTCCAGCCATTAAGCGCTTACGCAGACGACGGCCGTCTCGAAGCGGACGTTCTTCGCAAGATTGATCCAACCGCCAGCCGAACCAAATGCTGGCAGCTTGTAGTGGCGCCCAGATGAACATGAATCCAAGCGCGCTTTGAAATGCCGCCTGCGACACGGTGATCTGACCTGGACCGAACGAGATCGCCGGCCAGCGAATTAAGGTCCTAAGCATCCAAATCCACAAACAACATGCCACCAAACTGAGCGACAATACGATCGTGACGCTCGCACCAAACCTCACTGACAATCGCCCCCGATCAAACGTCGTCCAAATCGCCAAACCACATATCACGCCGGTCAAAATGCCATATGACATGATGGGAACGTCAATCGCCCTCGCGAGAAGAAGTGACAACCCGTGCGATACGGCGATCATTACTGCTGCGCTGCCGACATAGCCCATTAGGGGTCGCCGCAGATTGTGACAAGTTTGAGAATCGTACATTTCTAGTTAAACCTGGCCGCCAACCGACCGAGGACTCCCTCATATCGTTTTCCGATCGCCGTGAATCGAAACTCGCGGGACGTCTCGCTGACGACTTCAACCAACACGTCAATCCGCTCGTCCGGCAGACACTCGGCAACTTTCTCCGCCCATTCTATCAGTACAATTCCATTCGATTCAAAGTACTCCTCGGGACCCAGATTCAAGAACTCATCTTCGTCTCCGATACGATACACATCCAAGTGATAAATCGTTCGCTGCCCGTGATATTCCTGGCAAAGAACGTACGTTGGGCTGACAACCTGATCATCGGCAACGCCACACGCGGCCGCCACCGCGCGCACCAAATGCGTCTTGCCCGCGCCGAGCGTCCCATTCAGTGACACGGTCGTGCCATCAGGAAGAATCTCGGCCAGGGCGGCGCCGAGTTGTTCGGTCGCTTGCTCTGTGTCGGCGCCGTAGGTCCATTTTTTCATGAGTCTGAGCTGAAACGGTGCTGATAACCGAGCGGTTGCAATTCCTGCCGCGATCCATCGGTGGCTATCCCCCACAGACCCGGTTGCTCGACAAGCCGACCAATCTCGGTGACGGGTATCGATAACGGCTGATGTTGTAGAATCTCGTCGGCCGTTTCTCGACTCGCGCAGAAGATCAGTTCAAAGTCCTCACCATCGCTCATTGCGTGATCTAACGAGGTCTTGGCATCAGCAGAACGCCGCGCCAATTCAGCGGCAGCCGCGCTGATCGGAATCTGGTCGAGAATCAGCTCGGCGCCACACTGGCAATCCGACGCCAGCCGCGAAAGATCCAACAGCAGGCCGTCACTGACGTCGATGGCCGCATGAATCGAGAATGTCTCGGCCAACAGCTGACTCTCGCGCACGCGCGGCGTGAAATCCAAGTGCGAGTCCAGTGAACTGCCGCCCAGATCACCCGTCACAAGAATCACGTCGCCCGCATTTCCACCGCGGCGTGTCCAAGGCGTCCCCCACGGGCAATCGCCCAAAGCCGTGACACTAATCACGAGGTCACCATGCCAGCTATTCGTGTCGCCGCCGGCGATCACCGCATCGAACTCCTCGGCGACCGACAACATGCCTGCATAGAGCTCCTTTGCCAACTCCTCAACAGAGTTTCTCGGCAGCAGCAAAGATACAAAAACGGCCACCGGCCGCGACGCCATGGCAGCCAGGTCACTCAAGTTGACCGCAATCGCTTTGCGGCCAATCCGAACTGGCCCGTCCTGCATACGAAAGTGCGTGCCCTCCGCCAACAAGTCGCTCGTTACGACACAGCGGTCGGAGCGGGACCAATCAAGCACCGCAGCGTCGTCACCAAGCCCCAGCCGCAGCCGTGGTGTGGCCGGCAGGTTTTCACGTAACCAACGGTGGAAATCTTGTTCGCTCACGTTTGCTTACGCGATTTAAGGACGGGATCGCGACCGAGTGGCAGCTCGACAGTACGTCCCGTCTCCGCCGCCTTGTAGACCGCCAGGATGATCTCAACGGAACGACGTCCTTCGTGGCCATCGATCGCTGGCTTCGCACGTTTTTTGATTGCATTGATAACATCGCGGAATTGCATCGCATGACCATGATGGCCAATGGCCGAAGGATCGGCCGCCCCGCCACCCGTTTCGGTTTTTCCCGCCATGCGTTTGAGAATCGCCGCATCGCCGCGCTGCTTCTTGGCAAAGTCCCAGACTTTTATGTCTTCTTCTTCGAGCACGGCCGATCCTTCGGTACCGTGCAACTCGATACGCTTCAAGTAACCCGGATAGGCGGCAGTCGTAGCCTCGATCACGCCGAGCGCGCCGCTCTTGAAACACAACGTTGCCATGGCAACGTCTTCAACAGCAATGCGTTTATGGGCCAATGTGGCCGTGTGGGCGTTGATTGATGCGACAGGCCCCATCAACCATGTTAACAAATCCACGCTGTGGATCGCTTGATTCATCAGCGCACCGCCACCATCCAGGTCCCATGTCCCACGCCACGCGCCGCTGTCATAGTATTCTTGCGTGCGAAACCATTTGACATAGGAGTCGCCGACAGTGAGCTTGCCAAAACGCTTTCCATCGACCGCACGTTTCAGCAATTGAGAGGATTCGTGAAATCGCGAAGGAAAAATCGTCGAAAGCACGACTTTGTTTTTCCGGCAAGCCTCAATAATCCGATCGCAGCGGCTCAGTGTGATCTCCAGCGGTTTTTCAACGACAACATGCTTGCCAGCATTGGCCGCCGCGACTGCCGATTCCATATGAGCGCCACTTGGCGAGCAAATCGTCACGATGTCCACGTCCGGGTCCGCCAGTATGTCACTTCGCTTG
>CBDUAB010000768.1:0-3172 GCA_965365045.1 uncultured Planctomycetales bacterium | reverse complement strand
AAGGCGAGACGGGTTGCGTCATTCTCTTGCTTCGAATGGAGGCAGACGCGACAATGACCAAGGGTGATGGTCACCCAAAGGGACGGAGCGTAGTGCGCCGTTCCCAACAGCGGACACAAGTTCCGCCAGAACTTCGTTGGCAGAACATGTACACTACGCCAATTGATAGGACGGCATCAAAGCGACCACGCCGCTGGTTGCGAGTTAGCCTGCGCACGTTTCTTATTCTGTTCACGCTGACCTGCGTATTGATCGGCCGTACAACGTATCGCGCAAACCAACAACGATTAGCTGTGGATGCTGTCGGCCAGTTCGGCTACGTCATTTATCAGCATGAATCCCCCATCGGTGCCAAACGCATCAACTATAAGGCCGAGCCCCCAGGTCCACGTTGGTGTCGCAAATTAATAGGCAATGATTTCTTTCAGGAGGTTCGACGTGTCGACTTCCGCCCCACTGACGAGAGTATGGCCCACCTCTCAAAGCTTCGCGACGTTCGACAAGTTACAATAGATGCTTCCCAGCTAACCGATGATGGACTTCGTTATCTCACGAGTTTGCCGAAGCTTGAACGCCTGACGATCGTAAACGGTCATGGGCTAACAAATGGGGCATTTTATCATATCGGGCAAATCGAATCCCTCAATCGCTTAAATGTGGACAACGTGCCGATTGACGGCGAAGTGATCGTCGATCTCAAGAATCTTCGCGGGCTAAAAACCGTCCAGCTGTATCGCACCTTTCTGGAGAAAAGCGACTTCGAGATGCTTACTAAGACGTTTTCCAGAGACGCCGTCTTTGGATACGGCACCTACGACAGGTTCACAGAGTTTTACAGTATCCAAATGCGATCGCCGAACGGCAGAAACATCTCGACAAACGACGAACTGACGCGACGTAGACGGCTCATCAGCCCCTAGTCATTCGGTTCAACATCGTGACACGCTGAAAATGTGGACAATGACATGTGGAGAGTGTCCGCCAACAACTCACAAAGCGGCAAAGTTCGGCTCCGCCGAATCGCCTTGAACGTGAGGCAAATATCCAGAATCTGGTAGACTGAATAGCATGTATGGCGGGTTTTGTGCCGCTAGCTGCGGTGACCGCCACGCCTGCCGTTGGCCGCTCCCGGATCACACGTCCATTCAGATTCTTTGCTTTCCAATATGGATGACCAGGTCCCACCGAAGACACAACGTTGGCGCCAGTTAGGAACTGTAGGTTCGGCAGCGTCTTGCGTCGTAATCTCGTCTTTGTATGTAATTCAACCTGACTGGCTAGCTCCGGTAGTGCTTGTTCCCACATGGTGCTGGTTGATACCTGGCCTTATGCTGGCCATGTGCGGATATCGTCGCCATCATAATCTTCGGTTCTCTGCTGTGTTGGCTCTCTGGGGTGTATTCATTGTTTTGTTTGTTGAGGAGCCTCACAGCCTCATGCGCATCCAGAGTTGGCCAACGGCTGAGTGGCAGGCGGCTCGTGAGCGCGGTCGTGGTATTCGCGTTGTTTCTCTAAATTGCGGCGTGGGGCAGTCACGCAGCGTTGAGGAAGTAGGGAGTTGGAAACCGGACATAGTACTGCTTCAAGAATCGCCGGGTAGTGAACGACTTGAGCACCTATCGAAAACATTGTTTGGTGCTGACGGAACGTTTCTACACGGTGGTGATGTGTCGCTTCTCACGCATGGGCAGATTCGGCCCAAGTTCTTGAATCGGGCATCACATTTTGTCCATGCCGAAATTGAATTGCCAACTGGTCTCAGGACGGATGTCATCAGCGTGCGCCTGGCACCACCTGTTTTCCGTCTCGACTTCTGGATACCAGGATTCTGGATCGATCATCGAAAAAAACGGATTGAACACCGTGATCAGATTCTTGAAATCATGGAACATGTCCGAGCCATCCCGACATCCAGCCATTTGATCGTTGGTGGCGATTTTAATGCGCCGCCGTCAGATGGTGCGCTGGCTCCGCTCCAAAACCGACTGTTAGATTCATTCCGAAAAGCTGGACGCGGTTGGGGAGCCACGGGCACGAACGACTATCCACTCTTTCGCGTGGATCAGATTTGGGTGAGCCAAGGCTGCCGACCTGAATCCGTAACGGCACAAAAGACAGTGTATTCCGACCATCGAATGGTCGTGTGCGATTTGACAATGTCGGATTAGAGTGATCGTGGACGTAGAATAAGTCGCCCAACACCGCACATCCGCAACGCCCGAATCGCGGAACGCGTTCGGTGTAGATCAAGCAGCGTCGTTTGATGGCCGCCAACTGGAGCATGTCGGCAAGGTGCCTTTGGCATCGCCTGGACGTCAGTGCAACGGGCCAGAATCTGGTAGAATCAATCGTTGTTCCCGTACTGTTCGGTTCGCCAGCTACGGCGACCGACATGCCATCCGTTAGATGATCAGGTCTATCCCAAGTTGATACGGGCTGACTAGAATAGAGAGTATGACGACGCTTCAAGACATACTCGTTGCTGCCCAAGGCTTACCTTCAGCGGAGCGTGCTCAGCTCATTCACGCGCTATGGGATTCTATTTCCCCAGACGATTGGACGCCGCCAAGTGAGGCTTGGGTAGACGAGGCGGAGCGGCGATCCAAGGCGCTGGAGGACGGTCAGATGACCACGGCTTCGTGGTCTGAGGTCCGTCAGCGCACGCGACGCCAGGCTGGCCTCGATGACTGATTTTTTTGTTTCCTCCGCGGCCGAGGGTGACTACGCAGAGGCCTTGACGTGGTACGCCGAGCGAAGCGTGCAGGCAGCCGAGCGTTTCGACGCGGAACTCGACCGCGCTTTCCAAACAATTGCGACTAGTCCAAAGCGGTTTCCGCGATGTGATGACCGCCATCGGTATTACCTGATGCGACACTTTCCGTATCAGGTGATCTATCGGCTCTACCAGAATCGTGTCGTTGTCATCGCGGTTGCTCATACGGCCCGTCAACCACGCTATTGGGCCGAGCGTTAGCGGTGTTTGCTGTCCAACATATCATGTTGGCAAGGTCGCTGCGCGATCGCCGTCCTTGGCCGTTGAACGGCAGTCCTGTCTGTTACAATACTTGGTAGTATTGACCCGTCTCGCTCGGCTGAGGGCTGCGACCAACATGATTACCGTTGGCAGATCATTCGACTCAAATTTGTGCTGCGCCGGAGCACATGAAGATTG
>CBDUAB010000767.1:0-3172 GCA_965365045.1 uncultured Planctomycetales bacterium | reverse complement strand
TTCGTTGTGGGGGATCGAACCCGACACACTCAAGGGCCGACTGCCACCCTTTCTGCCCGATGTTCCGGAAGTACGTGAAGACCTGGCCGATTACTTCGGCGAGATCGCGGCCTTCGACGCCGGACTCGGTGTCCTGCTTGACGAGTTGAAGAAGGCTGGAGAGTTCGACAACACGCTTATCGTCGTCAGTGGTGACCACGGCCCGCCCGGTTTTCCACACGGCAAGTGCAATCTCTATGACTTTGGCACGGCAGTCTGCTTGGCCATCGCTGGACCCGGAGTTCGTGGGGGACGTGTCGTGGAAGACTTCGTCAGCTTGCCGGACTTGGCACCAACATTCCTCGCGGCGGGCGAAGTCGCCGTCCCCGACGTGATGACCGCACGTAGCTTATGGCCGGTGTTGGAGTCGGATCGGAATGGCCTCGTGGATCCACGGCGGACGTGGGTGATTACCGGCCGAGAACGTCATGTGGCCAGGGCTCGCGCGGGCCATCTGCCTTATCCGCAACGAGCTATTCGCACACCCGACCACCTTTTCATCATAAACTTCCGTCCCAATCGTTACCCACTTGGTGATCCGATGGGTTTGGACGGTAGCAATCCACCAACAGTCGAACAGATGACACAGAATACGTTCGTCACGCTGCCCGACGAGGATGCCGGGCCAACAAAAGCTTGGCTCGTGGAACGGCGCGACGATCCCGAGTGGAAACGCTACTTTGACCATGCCTACGGTAAGCGGCCGCGCGAGGAACTCTTTGACCTGCGTAACGATCCTCATCAGATGCACAACGTGGCAGTTGAATCAGAGTATGCCACGGTTGTGGACAAGCTGCGGCAACAACTCCTAGCGGAACTGGAAAAGAGCGGCGATCCGCGGTTGGTAGACGACGGCAAGTTTTTCGAGACCCCGCCCCTTGCCGGCCCGCTACCGGAGAATTATCGCAAATCGAATCGTAAACGCTGAACACTGAAGAATGACGCACCCATAGTTGTTGCGGGTTGTAGGACAGGATTTTATCCTGACCGAACAGGTTGAAAACCTGTCCTACGATAATCTCCTAAACTTGCAAATTGCCGACAGAATCAAAGCTCCAAAGGCCGTTGTCCCCATGGAATAGGCATCGTTGGTGGCTTGCGATGCCGGTCGCGGCGCTGATCTTTGGGACGATCCTTGAACCATGTCACGAATCGCGTCAATTGTTTGACGGCTTCGTCGTAAACTTCGCGCCCCTTTTCCGCGCTGGCTAATTCGGCATCGCCAAGAACGCCTGTCTCGCTGTAGCTACTGGTCCACGAAACAACCGTGGCTGGCCCTTGCGCGAAAAGATCAACCCAGTTAAACGGACTATCTTCCGCGTTGAAACTGATCACGTCGCTTTTGATCTTGTCCTTGCGGACATGATCACCATCCAAGTAAAGATAAAGCGACGTCTCCAACTCACCAGCATGTGCACAGCCGCCCGGGAATTTGCTTTCCCGCCAGCGAGGCAGGAACTCTTTGTCCACGGTCAGTAGCTTCCACCATCCGCACAAAACGCATTCGGCGTCCGTCTCAAGGTTCGTGCGTCGCGCCACAAGATCGAGGATAGGCATGTTTGACCCGTGACCGTTCAACAACACGATCTTTTTGAAACCGTGATAAGCAAGCGATTTCGTGATGTCCAAAACGTGTTGCATGAAATGGTCGACGTCGTTGTTGATCGTACCGGGAAAATCCATCACGTGCCCGGTGTAGCCGTAACAAACCGTTGGCAGAACGAGCATCGACGCCGGAATACGCTCGCCGGCGCCACGTGCAATGCCGGAGGGACAGACGAGGTCAACATCAAGCGGCAAATGCGCGCCATGCTGCTCGACGGCGCCACACGGAACGATACAGACTTGCCCCGATTCGACGGCGTCATTGATTTCCGGCCAAGTTAGTTTTTCGTAACGGAACTCACTCTCGGCGCGACTGGACATGCTGGCTCCTTACGGATTTCTAGTTGCGAACAATCGGACAGCGTGTCATCCTTCACTCGCTGGGGCTCCCTCAGAATGACAGCGTGTTCACTTTGAGTAAAGTCAACAACCGCATCAATTTGAATGCGGTCAAGCAAAATAAACCTGCTCGGCCGTCTTCCCAAGCAACCATTGGCGGTCTTCGTCGCTGACGAATCCCAAACGGTCCCGTACCAAGGAGATGGAGGCGAGGTAAGAATGCGCCCCCTGTATTTGATACGGGCAGTCGCTGGCCCACATCAGCCGTCGTGGACCGTAGGCTTCAAATACCCGACGAATAAGCGGCACTAGATCTAAATAAGGAGGTTGCTTGTTGCCCAGTGCATAGAACGCGGATACTTTAACAAATGTATGTCGGTGCCGTGCCAGCTCGCATAGCTGCTTGACATCCTCATCGCGGATTTTTCCGTCGACTCCGATGCGCGCAAGATGGTCGATGACGACGGGCGTGTCGGGGAATCTTTCGCACATGCGACCTACCGCTTGTATGTCGGCCGGATCGATGAGGCAGCACATCGCTTGCCGCGTCTCGGCAGCGCAGCGCCACATGGCCGCCATCCCCGCACTGTCGAGCCATTTTTGTTTATGAATCCACGGCGTGATGCGAAATCCTGTCACGTGTTGCTTCAGCAGACGCTGCATCGCATCTTGCGGCCGTGGCTGCAGATCATCGACCATGCCCACGACTTTGAAAGTGCCTGGATAACGCCGAGCCGCATCGATCAAATATGAGTTGTCGTAGCCGTGGTAAGTGTGGTGCTGGATGAGGACAACACGATTGACGCCCACCGGTCGAGCGACCTCGAGAAGTTCCTCGGCCGTGAAACTTGGCGGGTCCAGGTCGTCAACCGTCGCTCCCTTGGCCAACGGAAATCGCTTCACGTCACGCGTCCAGATATGTGAATGCGCGTCGATCAATCCTGTCTCCGCAAGTGCCGCCGCGGCCGACGGATCGATCGCGCTGTTGACAACCAATCCAGACACGCCCATCAATCCGGCACGCAGAACGTCGCGTCGTGTTTGTGTCATCCGGTTTCTCACTGGTTCCTTGACCGCGTTTGATTGACAGCGTCGCATGTCGGAGGAATGTCATCCTGAGGGAGCGACAGCGACCGAAGGATCTGCCAGGACACGCGGAACAAACAAGAACCGTAACACATGGCCAACG
>CBDUAB010000766.1:0-3174 GCA_965365045.1 uncultured Planctomycetales bacterium | reverse complement strand
GTAGGGTGGTTCCCTGATACCAGGGCATGTTGTCCGAGCGCAACACCACATTGTATGGCATGGGAGCGGGAGAGCCATGCCTCAGCCACATTCAACTCAACCAATCGTGCGGTTACGAGGTCGGCCAGCGTCTTCCCTTCACCCGTTTCCATCTCAGCGACAGCACCGTTAAACATGGCGATACCGCCGATTATCTGCACGTCAAAGTGCCGCATGTCCAACGTGCGACGGCCGGCTTCGCGGACCAACGCATAAGCCTCGCCCAAAAGATGATCGAGCTTCTCGCCGCTGCGAGCGCGGTAACGCAGAGACAAGCTCTGTTTCCGCATCTGTTCGTTGTTGAGCGCTCGTACGCTTTCCTCCAAATCGGCGATTTCGGGCAGCCGCCGCTGCCAGCGCTGCATTTGGCTGCCGATTGGAATGGCCGGCAGCGAAATCTTGGACTGCTCCGGCGTAGGATCACCGTTGGCCTCTGGTCCAGCGGCGGCGGAAGGCGTATCGACTAACGGTTGCTCCGGGTCGACGGGTGGATTAACGGAAGTCTCGGACATTGCGATTGTTTAACCAAAAGAAAACTGTTCAACCAAAAGAAATAGAGTCAAAATCGTTCACACAGCAGGTTCATTGTATCACATCGCCCCCATCGTTCGCATTAAGGTTCCAGCATCACCTTCATAGCACCGTCTTCGCCCTGGTAGAGGCGCTCAAACCACTGCGGACCTTCGTCCAATGGAGCGCGGGCGGTAATCATTGGCTCGACGTTAACATCACCACGTGTAAGCATCTCGATGCAAACGGGATATTCGCCACTGGACGCACACGAGCCGAGCACGTCGATCTCGCGGGTGACGACGCTTTGCAGTGGGAACTCCACATGTGGTTTGAGGTTGCCAACCAGCGTGACTTTGCCACCTTTGCGGACACATTCAATCGCGGCGTTCACCGCGGGCTGGTTGCCGACGGCCTCAACGGCCACATCCGCACCATGACCGCCCGTACGATTCCGAATCAGAGACACGGCATCTTGCTGACCAGCGTTCACCCCTTCATCGGCACCCAACTCACAGGCAAGTGCTAAGCGTTTGTCGTCCAAATCAACAGCCAGAATGCGGCCACAGCCGGCCAGTCGTAACACTTGAATGACCAATATTCCAATCATGCCACTTCCCACCACCACCGCTGTGTCGCCAAGCCGAAGCGGAGTGCGCTGCACGGCGTGTACCGCGACCGAAACCGGCTCCACCATGGCTGCGTGATGCAATGCGAGAGATTCGGGCAGCTTAAAAGTAATATGTTCTGGCACCACGACATATTCCGCAAAAGCACCGTGCTGCCGATAATCTTCGCACGAGACTCCCAAGACGCGTCGATCGTCACACAAATTCGTCGCTCCCCGTCGACAGAAATCGCAATTGCCACACGAGACCATCGAATCGAACGTCACGCGGTCACCAACCTTGACGTTCGTCACATCCGCGCCGATCGCCGCCACTTCGCCGGCTGCTTCGTGGCCCATCACCAGAGGCGGAATCCGACGACCGCTACTGCCGTCCCAGCCATGGATATCGCTGCCGCAAATCCCGCACGATCGCACACGTATAAGAACATCATGCGCTCCCGGTTCGGGCGCCGGCATGTCGGTGAGCTCGAGTTTCATATACTCCGTCAGTAAGAGTGCTTTCATTTGGTTACTCTTGGGTCGTGTTGTAACGGGAAACAGTGATGAGAATTCGTTGTAACTAGCTCGGCCGATTCCTCTGCGTATCGCTGGCCAGAGGATCCGCGGCAACCAATGCCCCGACGTGTGAGGCGGCCGCCTTGGCTAAACCGTCAAGATTGTAACCACCTTCTAGGACCGACACCAATTTGCCATCAGCATGATCAGCGGCCAGCTGCATCATGATCCGTGTGAGTTCGGCAAAGTCATCGTCATCCAATCGAAATTCGCCCAACGGGTCACCCAATCGCGAATCAAAGCCGGCCGAGATAATTACGAGCTCCGGTTTGAACCGCGCTGCGGCTACAAGCAATTTGTCGGTAAATGCTCCGACAATTTCCTGGCGGCCAGCGCCGGAGCCAAATGGCTGGTTTAGCGTCGATCCGAGCCCCCTGCCCTTGCCTGTTTCATCTTTGGCGCCGGTTCCCGGATACCAAGGCGATTGGTGCGTACTAAAGTAAAACACGGAGTCGTCCTCGTAGAACACATCTTGAGTTCCGTTCCCGTGGTGGACGTCCCAGTCGACGATCAGCACTTTGCCAATACCGTGTTTTCGTTGGGCGTAGCGGGCACCCACCGCCGCATTGCTAAAAACGCAAAAACCCATCCCGCGATCGGGACAAGCATGATGTCCCGGTGGACGCAGCGCGCAGAAGACATTGTTCGCCTCGCCGGACATCACGGTATCGACGGCAGTCAGCACGCCACCGGCCGCCAAACGGGCAATCTCGAGCGTCGCCGCGCAAATCGCTGTGTCACCGGTCGTGAGCTGTTGTAGATCGGCCGCGACATCGCGCTTGACGATGCTCAGGTAATTTGCGCCATGACAATGACGCAGGATCTCGTCAGGGCAAGACCTTGGTTTCAGTTGTCGTAACTGATTCAATGTGCCGGAGTCCTTCAATCCACGGATCACCGCGTCGAGACGCTCCGGGCATTCGGGATGGCCGCGTCCGGTAATGTGATCTTTGCAGCGCTGATCATAAACCAGTGCTGTACGGGCCGATTTGGCTTCGGCTACTGCCATTCTTGTCCTCCGCGGAAGACCCTGGTGACTGCTGAAAAAGTGGGTCCCTTCTGCCGGAAGGGACCTCCGCCAACGGAAAACATGCGGATTCTGAGGTCCCGCTCGGCAAGCGGGACCTACTTTCGGCGACTTTTTCAGCAGCCTCCCCTGAGTCATGCCAATCTACCATGTCGCGTGCCGTCGTGAAGCGGTTGTGGTAAAACGGGCCATTAGTCCTTTAGACATTAGTGGCGTTGTCCATTTGGACATTCACAACACCCGACCCCTCTTCCTTCGCTGTAACAAATAAAAAAGGATTAAAACATGCCACATCCAAATTCACTTTCACGGCGAGAAGTGCTCGGTGCCGCCGCCATCGCGACCGTCGCGTCATTCGGCAATTCGGCGGAAACTGCGGGAAGCGGGCGGCAGGTCGCAACACGACGTGCTG
>CBDUAB010000765.1:0-3179 GCA_965365045.1 uncultured Planctomycetales bacterium | reverse complement strand
TCAGGATGTATGCCCGATCGTGAATCTGCGCGATGGACCCAAATCTCGTTGCCTACAGGTCGCTGAAGCAAAGTGTTTGCTGCGGTGTGCTTTCTGGCGGAATTTTCCCAGGTCAGCGTCGATCCTACTTTGTCGTGGTTGATGACACCTGCGCGGATACTGTCCCGTGAGAAAACTGCTCGACTGGGAGAGCATAGTGGCGTCGAGACAAAGAACGGCGTCAACATGTCTTGAGACTCGACATAGCAATTCGCTTCGTCATCGTCTTGGAAGCGCTCGGCAACCGGATCCCATTCCAAACGTCGACCAACCCAGCGAGTGATATTGGCCAAGTGACAGACGCCCACCGACCGATGTGCAATCTCGACATCTGACACTGGCTTCTTGCGAGTCCGAATGCAATCGATCCAGTTTTGCATGTGCCATTGAGCCTGCCACGACTTCCGCTCCTGCCAATGATGGGTCAAACATTTTCGGGAGTCGGATGGACATACGGCTCGCGGTAGGCGCGAGCGAGCCGCGAGTTGGCTTCGTCATCACCGATCACTCGGCCGTTTTCAACGTCCCATGCGAGACTGCGGCCGAGTCGCATCGACAAGTTGGCGAGAATGCACGAGGCGGTCGAAATGTAGCCTTCGCCAATATCCGACACGGGACGTTTCTTCTCTTGCCTCGCGGCTAGGAAGTTTTGCATGTGACGACGTGTCGCCGGTCCCGCGTACACTTCCACTTCTTTGTGCTGGAGGTCTTCCGGGTATTTATCGCTCTCGTCAACCCATTGGCCGTGAACCGACTCACCGCCATCCTTGGGGACAAAATCGTATTCACGAACGCTTAATTTGAGTGTCCCCTTGTCTCCATAGAGTGTCGCGCCCCATGGATAGGCCGGGTCAGGATTGGTTCCCCAGTTACGCTGCGTCCAGACAACTTGTGTGTCACCGTAATCAAACAGAGCGGTTTGCGTGTCATGGAGCTTGATTCTCGAATCGGCAGGCCGCATAAGCGAACCGCCTGACGCTGAAATCGTTTTGGGCCAACCGAGGCCGAGGAAGTAACGAACGACGTCGAAGAAGTGGACGCACAAGTCGCCCGTTTGTCCGTTACTAAACTCGATACAATCTCGCCAACTACGCGGATGGAGGCCTGGGTTGTATTCGACCCAACTGGCGGGGCCGACGAATGTTTCCCAGTCGAGATTAGATGGAGGCGGTTGCACTGGAGGAAAATCACGGCGGCTCCCGTAGTAACTATGGACATCGACATACGCGATCTTGCCGAGTTTGCCGCTATCGATAAATCGGTCGCGTGCTTCGAGCAGATGCGGGGCACTGCGGCGTTGAAGTCCGACTTGCACCGTGCGATTGTACTTGCGTGCTGCAGCGACCATTGCTTGACCTTCGACTACATCAAAGCTGATCGGCTTTTGCACATAGACGTCCGCGCCTACTTTGCATGCGTCGATCATCGGCAGGCAGTGCCAATGATCGGGCGTACCGACCAGAACGATTTCCGGTTTTTGTGCCGCCAACATTTCGCGATAATGGCCATACACAGGAGGTTTCTTTCCCGACGGTTGGCGACCTGCGACAAGTTCGGCTGCCTCGTTGACCATTTTAGAATCGACATCACACAGGCCGACAACATCGACCGGAGCGACTTGGATTAGATGAAACAGGTCGGTCTTGCCGTACCAACCGCTACCAATCAGAGCAACACGTAATGGCGTGTCGTTGGCGATTGCGAACGCCTTGGTTTGGATCGCTGCGACAGCGAGTGCAGTGGCTTTGCAGAAGTCACGTCGGCGCATGGTGTAAAGCTCCGTGTATTGGGGCGTGGAGGTGTGAGAGTGAACGGCCCTTCTATTGTAACGAGCATCGTGTCGAGCGTAGCCGTCGCTTACGGAGTCGCTCTTGCAAAGTCCCATGATTTCTCCCGGCCGCTCTTATCCAGAAACTGAATCGATTGAACTTCTACGGCTGCCATTTCAGCGGGGAGGTACAACCGGATGACGCTGGCTTTGCCTTGAATGGGTAAGTGAACCGTGACGTCCTACCACATCGTTCCTGCGGAAAGATCGCACGTGACAACCTGACCGAGGAAAGTTGCGCAGTGACGCGTAGCTGCTTCGAAGCTCGGTTGCCGTCGATCAGCGGCGTACGACGACTGCCTGAGCGTCGGCTCAGATTTCTGAACAGAGCGCCAACAAACAACTGATGACCGGCCCCAACGTCACTCGGATTTCGGCGCATTGGTCGAGCAAACCCGAGCGTCGAAACAGCGCGCAACGGGACCCTCCCCATATGTCACCCGACACCATACCATCAATCCAAATCAGCCTTTGGTACAACCAACATCGACCTCACATGACGCACGGCGGTGCGACACCAGACGAAGTTTACTTTTGGTCGAAGACCTCAGTTCAACCATCGGACTCTGGTGGCACAACTCAGATCGTTTCGACGGTGTTTTTACACAAGGCGGGGCGGAGATAAGCTCCCGAAGACCCTGATTTTCCAGCTTGTGGAGTGGCATTTTGAAAAAAAATATTGGAAACTTCCTAAGAAACCAAGCCGTGGTGGTTCTTCCCCTTTGAGAGGATGAATTGGTCGTGATTCAAAACTGCCAGGCGCAGCGAACAGAATTCATGTTGAAACCGACTCCCCGAGTCAAACAGTCTGGCGCCCAGGGTGTGAGCAAGCTCACCCTACAGACTTTGTTTGATACGGAGGAAACTCCTCTGCTGCGCTACGCGTTTTCACTGATCGGTCGACGCGCGGTGGCCGAGGAGATCGTGCAAGAAGTTTTTCTGCAACTACACATGCAATGGGACGATGTCGATTCTCCCAGGGCCTGGCTTTTCCGCAGTGTGCGTAACCGGGCCTTCAATCACATCCGCGACAACAAACGGGAAATTCTCAACAGTGACGACCGCGAAGTGCAATCCCCGAACGCCGAAGACGAAACGCCCGAGGCTATGCTCCTGCGCATGGAGGCCATCGCAGCCCTGCGACAGATTGTGGCGGAACTCGACGAGACCGATCGACAACTGGTGAAGTTAAAATATTTCGAAGACCTCAAGTATCGCGACATCAGCGCTCAAACGGGTCTCAGCATCAGCAACGTAGGCTACCGTCTGCACCATATTTTAAAAGAGCTGGCCGGCAAACTGCGTCCACTCG
>CBDUAB010000764.1:0-3183 GCA_965365045.1 uncultured Planctomycetales bacterium | reverse complement strand
ACGAGTTGAGCAAATTGCCAAACGAATCAACTCAACGTGATCTTGCCGAAGAAGCAACTGCTGGAAAACTTCCCTACGCCAAAACCGCCGCTGCCGTAGCGCAGCGTAAGGGAAAGCCCGCAGCCAAGAAACGAGGCTTCAAGCAGACATTCTTCGCCGACAACGGTATCCGGATCACCGCAACAACCCCAAAGAAGATTACGTACCACGACGTCGAGCAGGCCATGCACCAAGCCCTCGACGAAATACGTCACTACATCGCTCAAGGGCGAACGGTCTTTTAATCCGCTCGCATTGCGCCGATTCAACGTCGCACGTAGCAGCCGCTCGGGACGAAGCGTTCGAATGTGCCCAAGGCGGATCCGCGTAAATGGTTGGATAGCGACAACCGATCTCGAGCAACTCGGCTAAACATTGACTGACTTTCCGGCGAACTCTGAGGAGGTGGCGGCCAAGTGAACATCCAATGAGTCGCATGTTTTGAAGAGTGGAATCTGTCTTGGCTCGCCCATCTCGGTCGTTTTCTTGCTCAAGTAGAGAACGACATTGCGCAACGCTTCTGCAATGTCATCTTCAGTTCGGGCCACGTTCAGGCGACAGAAACTGAGTACCAAAGATGCTCCAAAGAGACAATTCTCCGGCCAAACAAACAAGACCATACCACGATTGAGTCTCTCGGTTTTGCCATCGTCGATACTCCTCTCGGTTGCTCCGCGGCTTCTGGCAAGCACGGCGTCGATCTATCCCGGCGAGGTCGCCCCTCCGTCTCGAATGGTTTTTACAAGGCCACCGACTGCGGCCATGTATTCGTTCCAGTTCCTTCCGAGGATTGTGTTGTGATTGCCGTCAGGGAATCGAAGAAGTCGCTTTTGTGTGGAGCCAGTCCATCGGTAGCTTCGTTCGGCGTGTGAGATGTCAACCAACCCGTCTTTCTCGGTGTGCATGACGAGCAATGGATTCCTGTACTCAGACAGCTTCCTCTTGTGATCGAAGTGCCTCTTGGTTTCCGCAACAACTTCAGCTTGTTCAAGCCCTGCTGCTGAAAGATCAGCATAAGTCAGAAACCGTTCCGACGGATCGGCAATGCCACTCTCCAGAATGAGCCCCGCCATCGCAGGTTGACGATGGACCAATTCGATCGCGTACAGAGAACCAATTGACCGCCCAAAAACAATCGTCTTCTCAGGCTTTAGTCCCGCTGCCTTGATCGCAGCCTCACCGTCGCTAAGCATGGCAACTAGCTGAGCTTTCCCGGTCGAGCCGCCGTACTGTCGATACTCGACGAACAACGAGTTCAGCCCAAATCCTGTAAACACATCGGCCATGTCGGGAACGTAATCGGCTACCGCTTCTCCGTTGCCGTGAAAATGGACTATAGTGAAGTTCTCTGGATCGTTGATATTTCGGTAGCACGCCAACTCAGCGCCATCGACCTTGACTATGAACGGATCATCGACTTGCCGTGGTTGCGGACACAGGTAACGGCCACTAACCGCTGGATCGTCAAGAATGCTTTCGCGGGGAGGGTGATTCAGTTGCTCCGACTCGTCCCACGGGCCTTGATGCCCATTCTTGATCGACAACACCAAGGCGTCTTCGGATGAATACACTTTGCTCACTTCCGGCTTAATGACCCGATAGTATGTTTCACGCCCAACGACTCTTGCTTCAACAGGCATTGCGAGGTCAACGACAATATCGCCATGTTCGCACCAAGCGTGTTCGATTCGCTTTCCGACTTCCTCGCTCATGACCGACCCGTGAACGACGGTCCAATCAAAGTTTTTCGAAGCCGTGACCCAACGCATTGCCGCCGAGTAGCACAAACCATCCCATTCTTGCTGGAGAAGTTCCTTTTCACTGTCGCTCCATTCGGCTACGCACACGCCGATGCACGCTTCCAACATCGCTTGCAGCGGCTCAGGGTCGGCAAGCCGGTGATCGTTCCCGACTTCAATAAGCGTCTCAGGTGGCAGGCCGCTAATGGCTAAGATTTCTTCGGAGTCGGTAAAAGGGATCACGTCGTCTGCTCGCGAATGCAAGATCATCGTGTTCGCCTTGACTCTGGTTGCGGTGCCCCAATTCTTCCAAGCTGGGCACAAGAGGACGAGCGGCGTGTGTTTGGAGTCCATGTTCATCGCCACAGCGCCACCGCGAGACGAGCCAACGATCACATCGGGATGATGCCGGTTGTGTTCGACCTCTGCGATGCGCACAGACTCGGGGAAATCGTCATCGGGAAGTGACGGATTGAGAACGTCGTGGCCGTGCTCTTTGAGGAAAGTTGGCTTCTTGCCACCCGGAACGCTGGTCCAGCCGTGAAGAAAGAGAATCTGCATTGACTTTACGTCCTCCCCATCACAACGTGGTAATCGAGGCACGGAGTCTCAATAACCCCTTGAATGGGTTGAATGGGTGAATTCTTGAAGTTTAGCAAAAAATCGACCGTATCTTATGACGCACGTGACCGGAATTTCATTGTGCGTAACTGCTTTCGATGGCATCACCCCGCCTACTCGACCTGGATCGGTGGAGTACTGGGTGTCCTACAGCGTCAGCTGGATGATTTCAATGACTTCCACGACAGATGGTGTCTCGACGACATGACCAATCGGTTGTAGCGTGGCGAGGGCCTGGCGCTCTGCCTCGAAACCGGCGACGGCCTCGCGGCTATCCCTGCCCGGCTTGATGCCCCTGAATGGTCACGCGGCGGCGAACTGGGCTCTCTTGGGCCATGAACACCGCGCCCATCCCCCTCACCAATCTGCTGCATATGCGCGTTTTCCTACATCGGTGAAAATGACCTCCGAGGGGAGTTCGCACATTATTGGAACCCCGCAGCGGCCAGCTTTTCAGCCAGTTCCCAGGTCAGACGCGACCAAGGTAACCAGCGTTTGTTGAATGTGCGGTTAGAGCTGTTGCCAACCGGGTCGCAGCTGAGCTGCCAGACTTGATTGACATTCTTCGCCACTAGTTGCCACCTCCTGACAGGGGTTCGGGCAACTATCAGGGCAACGCAATTCTACAGAAGTCTCTAAGTCGTTTCGAGCTATAGGGGTTACGTTTTCCGGGTCGCGGTCTACGGAACCGAAGGGTGGCTCCATCACCTCTCGAAGCTCCTGGTGCGAAAAGGGAAGGAACTACGAAGAGAAGAATTAGCCCGTACTGATGGCACGAAAATCA
>CBDUAB010000763.1:0-3186 GCA_965365045.1 uncultured Planctomycetales bacterium | reverse complement strand
TTCCACGGGTTTACGTGATGTGGTAGTGTCCCTCGCTTGCGCGTCGGGCTACCGTTGATTCGACAATTACCGCGACGAAAGGACGCTAACGCAACTTCAAAACTTGCGCGTCGGGCTAGCGTGCATCCCAGCGAAGTGCGTTCCTACAACCAGGGTGGTTCGATAGATTGGTGACCACCGCGGCACGACAAGCGGCACTCACCACGTTCGTGAGACAATCGCCGCACGGAAGGCCGGGTAATTACCACCCATGCGTTTTCGACACATTTTTTTGCACTCATTCCGCGCGATTGTTCGTCCGCACGTGGCTTTCGTCGCCATCCGTTCGTTTAATTGGCGTAAGATGCGATGTTTGCGATGTTAAGAAGTAACCGGTTTGTCGTGGAGTTAAGGCGTGCAGAAATTGAGGTAAGGCTTCTGCAGTGCCCACTGTCTCCATCGCGACACTCGATCATATCTGAGAGAACCATCCCACGGGCGCTCTTTCTTCGATAAAGTGTCCAGTCAAATGTTTGCGTTCGACTGAAAAAATAACGGTTTCCTTATCCATCTAAGGCCCGCTAAAAGTGCACTTTTCTCCCACCACGAACCGACTAGACGACACCCGCTGCCCTTCAAAAACCTCGCCAACGGGCATAGCTTTAATCTTGTCTTCGAACGATGTATTTCATCCGCTGGGCTCAACATCGCCCGCACATTATCACGGGAGTACCTAGCCTCGCTATAGAAGCCATCCTCGCAAGAACTTTATTACACTTGTTGCCATCGTTGCCATATCGGCTTTGTTGATTCGGTCATAAACCAAGACTCATTCGGGGCAGTTTTTCGTTGGGCCAAAAGATGCCGACGTGTTTAATCCAATTCTCACAAAAAGGGGATTGCTATGAATGCAGGTGCAGGCGGATGTGACTTCAACTATGATTATTCTGAGTGGCGAGTATGCGACAATTGCGAAGCCCGTACTGAATGCCAACAGTTGAATTCTGGCAGTTGGGTATGTGTGGACTGCATGAACGTCGCCTATGCCGACAAGCTGACCGCGATGCGACGTTCTGTTGAGCGACAGACCCCGACTTGACCCGCGGCGATCGGTCATGGCGATGCTCAAGATGGATCAACCGACAGCGGCCTGCTGTGCCCCGCCGCCTTGATCGCTTCCAATTTGGACAACATTTTCTGCAAACGTTTCGGGCGCTCAGTTGCCAGGTTCTTCGTCTCGCCCGGATCATCGGCTAGGTTGTAGAGTTCGTACCGGCCCTCACCCTTCTCATAAGTCAGTGCCTTGATCGGCTTGGCGTTGGCGTACGAAAGCACTTTCCAATCACCGATTCGCAGCGCCAAGGTGGGACCGCGATTGGGCTGCTGGATGAGGTGGCCGCGGCCTTTCGCGTTTTCTTTTCCCAACAGTGCGGGTAGTACGTTGAAGCTGTCCGGACACGCAGCGGCCGAAAGCGTCTGATCCGTCAACGCCGCCATGCTCGCGGCCAGGTCGACCGTGCACACGATCTTGTCCGACACGCCCGGCTCGATCGTTCCCGGCCAATATGTGATGAAAGGCGTACGCGTGCCGCCCTCGTAGATGCTGTATTTTCCGCCACGGTATGGCCCGGCAGGCGTGTGTGTGCCGAGTTTTGCTATCGCGCCGTCTCGATAGCCGTCGTCGAGAACGGGACCATTGTCGCTGCAGAAAACAATCAACGTGTTCTCGGTGAGATGTAGCCTGTCGAGCGTATCGACAAGCTCGCCGACACACCAATCCAGTTGCACGATCGCATCGCCTCGAAACCCGAGTTTTGTCTGGCCCTGAAATCGTTCATGGGGCATGCGAGGAACGTGGATGTCGTGCGAAGAGAAGAAGAGAAAAAACGGCTTGTCCTCATGCTGCTCGATCCATTTGACCGACTGTTTGACCCACTGGTCGGCCAGGTCTTCATCGCGCCATCGTGCCGCTTTGCCGCCGGTGAAAAAACCGATTCGTCCGATACCGTTGTGTACGGTTTGGTTGTGGCCGTGACTCCAGTCCATTTTGAGGTTGGAACGCACGTCGGCGTCCTTGCCAGTCAGGTGATCCGGGCTGGGCCTTTTGTTGCCAACCCACAAAGGATCTTTAGGATCGAGGTTGCGAACGCGGTGGTTCTCGACATACACACTGGGCACGCGATCGTTGGTCGTGGGGAGCAGAAAGCAATAATCAAAACCGATTTCCAACGGTCCCGGTTTGAGCTGGCCATTCCAATCTGGACCTGGTTCCGCGCCAAGTCCAAGGTGCCACTTGCCGACAACACCCGTGGCGTAACCAGCCTTCTTCAAGATTGACGCGATCGTCTCCGTGCCAGGTTGAATCAAGGCTGTGGCGTTTGGTGGTGCGATACCGGCGCCGGGCTGGCGAAACGCGTACTTCCCGGTCAAAAAGGAAAAACGGGTTGGCGTGCAAGTCGACGCGGAACAGTACCCTTGCGTAAAACGCAGGCCCTTGGCCGCGAGGCGGTCAATGTGCGGTGTCGTCAGTTCGGTGGCACCGTTGCAACTCACATCACCGTAGCCGAGGTCATCAGCCATAATGACAATGATGTTGGGTTTCCTGGCTGCACAAAGCGAGTCCGTAAACGTGACCACGGCCAACAGTAATAGTGTCACGACAATTCGCATAAGTCTTCTCAGTCTTCGAGTTCGCGATGGAGGCTGAAATGGAACGCTCTGCCTGGACCGCATACTTTGTGTCAGTAAGCTCTTATGTGTTTAATGTTAACTGTCATCCTGAGCCGAGTAACGCGAGGTGAAGGATCTACCAACAGCTTCAGCGCCGCTGGCAGATCCTTCACTCGCTGTCGCTCCCTCAGGATGACACAGAGTTGCGGTGTCCAACTACTTTATCAAGAATTCGTGAGAATAACACAGTGGACATCAAGGCAATGGAACCGCAAGGCTTGGCGCTTTTGGTCTATCACGAAGCGAATCAACAGGCGGGTCGATACTTTGGCGAAGTCCGTCTACAACTTGGCTTTCGAGGCCAGAAAGGATCTTCGTGCGGTTGGCTGCACGTGGACGCAGAGACGCTGCAAGAACGAGCAATATTTGCCGGCTGGAAAACGGAGGTGATTGTTCAGGAAGAGACGGGGCATTATTTGATGAGACTCATGTTGGCGCCGGGTGCGTAACGGACACTCACCTGCTGCGATGTTGTTG
>CBDUAB010000762.1:0-3188 GCA_965365045.1 uncultured Planctomycetales bacterium | reverse complement strand
GTCGCTGTCCCGGACGGTCGCCCGGTCGCGTGCCGGGAGCTGGTCGCGTGCCGGGAGCTGGTCGAGTCGATGGAGGACGGTTTTGGAGGAAATCGCCCGCCGCCCCGCCTCCTGGTCGCGTTCCGGGCCGCGTCGATGGTCTATCGAGAGCGAGAAAGTTCTGGAGATCATTCTGTGATGGTCGCCCAGTTGATGGTCGTCCACCTGGACGTGTCCCGGCACCGGGACGCTGCCCCCCCGCACCAGGACGTTGCCCAGCGCCAGGACGACCCGTTGAAGGCCTTCCAGTGGACGGCCTAGTCGACGGTCTGGTGGCTGGCCGTGCGGTTGAAGGTCTGCCTGTGGAAGGTCTACCCGTAGAAGGTCGTGTCGACGGCCTGCTTGTCGAGGGTCGACCAGTGGAGGGTCGCGATGATGGCCGTGATGACGGACGCGATGATGGGCGTGATGAGGGACGCGATGACGGCCGTGATGACGGACGACTCATCGAAGGTGATCGGCCACCGGACGGTCGAGCACGACTGGCACCTCCCCCGCGACTTCCACCTCCTCGGCCTCCGCCGCCACCGCGACCTCCGCCTCCGCCGCCGCGACCGCGGCTATAGGTCTCATCGCACATCCATAATCCAGTTAAGACTACGCAAAGAATACAAAAGCTAATTTTAGTTATTCGTGACATTTTCTTGCTCGTGCCAATTCTCATTTGTCAGGAGTGTGAGTTTCGAATCAACGCATCAACAACGGTCACATCGTAGTTTCAGGGCGTACAAAACGTTTGGATCGCGAATCGTACCACGACGCCTATTCTTACTTTCGCCGAACGACACCTTCGTCGATGTTGGGGAGGAGTTTTCCGTCCATGACGCGATTGATCTTTTGCCACGCGTAATCTCCATCGTCTAATGGGCGAAAAACGCTCGTAAAAGACCCGCTGGTTCCGTCAGCCAGCGTTGCCACTGATGGGACGAGCCACCTGTCATCTCTCTTGGTCCAAGTTCCGGTTACGAAGCCACCATTGGAATCAAACAACCAACTGCGGATCTGTTTCTGCTTGGCATCCCAGCCGATAATCTGTAATCCCGACGAATTGACCTCTTCCTCATTCGAAACTGTGTAAGTGCGGCTAATGAAGTTTTGTTTCTCGGTCCACCGGCTGGCGATTTCAATCGTGACTTCATCGATGTCGTCGACCCACTCGCCGATCAGCCATTCAAGGTCCTTGAGCTGTTCGTAATGCGAAGGCTCGGTGATGATATTGTCTTCGGTGACTCGATCGATCAGCCAAGTGCCATCTCGTTTGACTTGCACCACGCGGTAGTTGCTTTCGGCGACGTCGCCTTCCGCGTTTGTTAGCGTCGCGGTCCCTCGCTCAAGTGCAACGTTGGGCGAAATGAATTCGATCGATTCCGTGGCAACAGACAACTTCGGAACATTTTCGCCGGCGAACATCGCCGCGAATTCCGCGGCAATCGCGTCACGGCCAACCACCTGCTCTCCACTGGTTCGGCTTATATAAACGCCTTCCGGAGACCAATGCGACGCAAGCTTCTGAGCGTCTCGCGCGTTGAATGCCAAAACATACGACTGGATTGCCCCTTTGATCGCCGCGGCGTCGTCATTGCTTTCGGTGGCCGTATCCTGACCACTCGCGACGAATCCGGTGGCCGACAGGCATAGAACGACAAATGCCGTACGAAGTTTTTGTTGCATAGGAGCCTCCTCCGTTCAAATCGCCTCTACTTGATAACAGCGCCATTGTAGAAATTCGACGACTGGCCTGACAGGTGCCGTAGCAGATCGACACAAAACGTTAGGTTGGGCTGTTTTAGACCGATCACTCCGCCCGAAGACTCGTCGCTGCTGAAAACGGGCTAATTTAGGGAAGATTGACGATGATGATTGTGTTAAGGCGAGCGGTAGGTGAGAGTTTCCCGTGGGCGATGCTGCCAGCATCGGAACTGAAGCTGGCAGCTTCAGCCACGGCGGGTAAGTTCTCATCTGCCGCTCGCCTAAATCCTTGTCGTCGAACCCATAGTAAAATAGTAAACATCGTCGTCGCCGTTGCGTGTAAGTCCAGCGCTGCTTACCGACAAAACTGAAATCACTCCTCGGAATTGAGGTTCATCATGGCAGTTGTGGCACTCGTGTGCGATGCGAGCGAAGCCCGCACGGTAATCACGTGGTCGGCTCGCTTTGCACTCGCCCAAAAAGCGGAATTGATCATCTACTATTTGACGGACGTCAGTTACTTTCGACAGACTAAGGTTTCGATTGACGGCGAAGAACGGTTTGCGGATCCGACGCGCGAGGCGATCCAACAAGCAATCGAATCGGTAGTTCGAACTCGGAAAGCGCGCAAGGGTCGAATCGGACGGTATGAAGTCACGGTGCGGCACGTCACCGATCCCGATCCCGTCAAAACGATGATACACCGGATACGTGTCGAGGCCCCGCAGTTGTTCGTAGGCATGTGCGAACCAGACGAGGAAATCAACAAACTTGCGATCAGCCGCCAAGTTGCCACGCGCATTGCATGTGATTCGGTCGTACTTTATGGCGACGAGTCCAGGTCCACGAATGCGAACGACATCATTGTGGGAGCGACCGGAGGGCGTCACGACCGGGAGGCATTGAGCCTATCGGTTGCGGCAACGGCCACTGTCAAAGGGTCCGTAACGGCAATTAGCATCGATTCGGATGGAAATGCTGACGAAGCGGACAAAGCTCATAAAGCATTGGCAAAGAGCCTAGAAGAACTACAACTTAGCGAATCAGACACCCTGCACGTCAAGTCGATCTGTACGGCCGACCGGGCCGCGGCTTTGGCCGATGCATCTCAAAACCACGACCTGATTCTCGTCGGCCCAGATGTGGAAAAAGTCGTGTCCCAGTTGTTGGAATCAACGCAGCAACCACTGGTCGGCATCTTCCGTCGAGCGCCGCGGTTGGCCGCCGAGCATGGCTGGGTTCACACGTTGGCCCGATTACCCAGGATTAACCCGGCCGACTACGCGGACCTCTACGAGAAGCTGCAGTCTGGATCGCGCTGGAACACGGACTTCCCCGATCGCCACGGTCCGTCGGAAACCCACCCCATCGTCGCGGTGGGGTTACGCGAGCGCCTGGTGGGCGATGTCAGACCGGCGTTGCTGTTGCTGTCGGGCGCGGTGGTGCTGGTGCTCCTCATT
>CBDUAB010000761.1:0-3189 GCA_965365045.1 uncultured Planctomycetales bacterium | reverse complement strand
GACTGCTTGCCGACAGAATGGGCGGTGCGCCCGTGTTTCCACCGCAACCGCCGGGTCTGTGGAATCAAACCGGCCGGAACGAGCCAAAGTACGTCACCGCCGAAGGTGAAGCACGCTTTCGTCGTGGCATCTACGTTATCTGGCGGCGTGCCGCGCCGTATCCGAGCTTTGTTAACTTCGACGCGCCGGATCGAATGGCTTGTGTTGTGACGCGACCGAAGACGAACACGCCGCTGCAAGCGTTGACGCTGCTGAACGACGAAGCGTATGCCGAAACGGCCTGGGCGCTGGCGGCCCGTGTATTGGCGGAAATACCAAACGCCACGGACGATGAGCGACTTAGCTATGCGTTTCGCCTGTGCGTTGCACGTACGCCAACCGTCGAAGAACTAAATATCTTGGTGGAAACACTCAAATCTGAACGAGACCAGTTGACGCTGACGGCCACGGAAATCGACAAACTAATCGAATCATTGCCCTTTGGTTTTGCGGATGCGATCGACAAGCATGAATGGTCCGCGTGGTTTTCGATCGCGAACATTCTGTTGAATCTGGACGAGACGATTACGAAGGGTTGAGAATTGACAAACGACGCCACGATTTCACGCCGCGAGCTGTTCCAAAATGTTGGGCTGGGGATCGGTAGCATTGCGCTCGGCTCTATCCTGGCCCGCGATCTTGGCGGTGCGGAGACAAGGCCTGATGCCGAACGGGACTCGGCAGCAACGCCGGCACATTTTCCTGCCCGCGCCAAGCACGTGATCTTTCTGCACATGGTCGGCGCCCCGTCACAGTTGGATTTGTTTGACTACAAGCCGGTCTTACAAAAACATGATGGTCGACTCCTACCGGATGACCTTTGGGAAGGCCTGCGATTGGCATTTATTCGCCAGCAACCCAAACTTTTAGGTACAAGATTCAAATTCAAACGTCATGGAAATTGCGGAACCGAGCTTTCGGAACTGCTGCCACATCTGGCGCAAGTCATCGACGATGTGGCGGTTGTCAAGTCGCTACACACTGAGCAATTCAATCATGCGCCGGCGCAGCTATTCATGCAGACCGGATTTGCTCGTTTTGGGCGGCCCTGCTTAGGTTCCTGGACAAGTTACGGATTGGGTTCGGAAAACGATTCGCTGCCAAGTTTTGTCGTGATGAATACGGGGACCATTGCCGGTGCGGGCAACAGCTTGTGGGGAAGTGGGTTTTTGCCGACGGTACACCAGGGCGTCGAGCTCCGCAGCTCAGGCGACCCCGTGCTGTTTCTCTCGAATCCCACGGGTGTCGATCGGCCTAGACGGAAACGGACCGTGGATGCGATCAATCGACTGAACGAAGTACAGTTGACGGACGTGGGCGACCCTGAAATTGCGACGCGCATTAGTCAATATGAAATGGCCTTTCGCATGCAGGCTTCAGTCCCAGAGTTGATGGACGTTTCCCGCGAAACGGCTGAGACGTTAGCCAAATATGGAGCGAAACCGGGAGCCGCAAGTTTCGCGAATAATTGCCTGCTGGCTCGACGCCTGGTGGAACGAGGCGTGCGTTTCGTCCAACTGTACGATCAAGGCTGGGACCATCACAACAGCGTGACTGCCAATTTGACACGAAAATGCCAGCAAGTGGATCGCCCTGCGGCCGCTCTGCTATCGGATCTCAAACAACGTGGATTGCTGAACGAAACGCTTGTTGTTTTTGCCGCCGAATTCGGTCGCACGCCGATGTTGCAGGGCAAGGCCAACAAGTCACCAGGTCGCGATCATCACAAGGATGCGTTTACGATCTGGATGGCGGGCGGCGGAGTGAAGCCGGGCACCACCGTTGGAGAAACAGACGACATTGGCTTTCACATCGTCAAGGATCCCATCCATGTGAACGACCTACACGCTACGATCTTGCATTTGCTCGGGATTCACCACGAGCAGCTCACCTATAAGTTTCAGGGACGCCCGTTTCGTTTGACGGACGTCGGCGGCGAGGTGGTACGGGCGTTGTTGGCATAATGCGCAAAAAAAGCCGCCGCAGGGGTCCACTGCGGCGGCTTCAATATTTGAACTCGTTTTGTCGGGATGGATCGAGCGATTAAGCTCTAAACAAGTTCCTTTTTCGCTCCGATGAGCGTGCGAAGACGTTCGGCCAACAACGCAGCGTCGAATGGCTTTTTGAACGTTTCGTTGATGCTCGAGCGATCAAAGCTCATCGGGCTACCGTCATCCGGCAGCAAGGCGATGAGGATAGTTTCTGCAAAATCGACATTTTTACGAAGGTTCTGACAAATTTGCAGAGCTTCGATCTTGCCGATGGAAAAGTCAACAATGATGCAGTCGGGATTGAAGCTTTCGGCCTGTATGCCGGCTTCGAAACCGCTGGCAGCAACGCCAACTTTGAACGATCTCTCCGGAGGTAGTTCGCGTCTCAGATTCTCAATCAAGACCTGATCTTGCGCGACTATCAGCACTTTGGCCATGACCTCTTCTTCGAGATCGCCCAAAGGCATACCATGTTCCTTGAGGAACTTGATTAAATATTCGCGCGGAATTCGTCGGTCCTGAGAACCGGGAATGCGGTACCCCTTAAGGCGACCCGAGTCGAACCATTTGCTGACAGTTCGAGGTGCCACCTTACAGATCTTTGCGACCTGTCCAGTAGTGAAGACCTTCATCACGGGCTCTCCGTTGTCCTTTCTATCCATGTAAGCCGTATTAGTAATGGTAGGAACTAATACAACTTTCTGGCTGGCCCCAGTTCGTACACGACTGTCGCTTTTCGATCCATCGGTCCAACCTCTGGTCTTTTCGACAATCAACAAACTTCTGGGTCGGGGCCTCCGCTAAGCTAGTAACTCGTGAATGGCTAAGCTCAGATCCTTCTGACCCGCGCATCACAAACTTTTATAAAAATCACCTGGCATTCGTTTCTTCCGCAAGGAAGACTCGAATTTGAGCCAGCCGCTTCACGGCCAATACTCGGCGAAGTAAGGCCTAGCCTGATTGAGTAACCAAAAGAGAGTTGCCAATCGCAAACGCGATTCGCACTCGCAAGAGACAAGCTGTCTCCTAATGATTACCCCCCTAGGACGGTTGCGGCTCCTTGGTGACGATCCGCTGGGGAAAGTCGCCGCGGACGCAAGCCATCCGATACTAAACTTCGAATATCAGGGGGGTATGACTTTAGAAAGTTTCGCGACTC
>CBDUAB010000760.1:0-3198 GCA_965365045.1 uncultured Planctomycetales bacterium | reverse complement strand
GAGCGCTCATCCAACAACTCGAACCATCAAGAGTCAACCAAAGCCGCCGAATTGCCTGATCTTCTTCGTCGGTGATATCTGGGCACGTCGGTCGTGGGGCTCCACCGAGCACACCGCCGTGACGCCAGTTTTTCCAACGAAGAACTTCGGCCGCTCTCGACATGCTGATCAACTTACGAGCGTCATCGAATGCGCGAACACGATTGTCGTTCTGTTGCGTCACTGCTTCACTCTCCTTTCTGGTCAGAGGAATTCTGGTCTCGCTGCGGATGCTCGATCAGCCAACTCAGCAAGGCGTCGATCGAGGTCTTGCGAATCTTGCCGCTGCCCGGGGGAAATCCTCCACGCAGCAGCCAGCCTTGGAGCGACTCGGCGTATGCGGCCGCATCATCCCAGTCACCGTGAACGATTTTCTCAAGGAGCATCGAAAAGCAGGCATCTGGATCCATGCTATGCCTCCTCCTTCTGACAATCGGGACAGGTGCCGATATGCGTATACCACTCAAACACACTTCGAGATTGATCATCGATATCAACTTCGCGCCGTGATTCTTTCAGCGCTTGGACCTTCGTAATGTCGATCCAGTCGTTCGGAAGCCTGTTAACTCCATCAAAGTCGTCGCGATCGCATTCGCCGCAAGCGAGTCGAATCTTTCCCTGGGTCATGCTGCCACCTCCTCTTGCTTCGAATGAGCGGCGATGCCTTCGAGGATATGGGCCGCCGTCTTCTGGATGTGGTCCATCGAATCCGCCAGTACTTGCGAGTCGCCGTTGTAGAGCTGGATATAATCCGCACTCTGTTCGAGTGATTGCAGACCAAGAGCTTGCCCGACGACATACGCCACAGCTTCGGCTTCCGTCTCACGAATCGTTTTGGTCGTCTCCTTTCGGCGATCGGACTTTTGGTGAAGGCAAGAATGTGCGTACTCATGAATCAATACCATGAGTGTCGCAGCCGGCTCCAGATCCGGTCGCACGACGATTTGCCCCTTCCTGGAGACACCGTCCGCACCGCCGGGGATCAGTTCATAGTCGAGCTGAGTCTGTTTGCTACGAATCAGTTTCTCGATCGCGGCGATGTTGTCACCGGGATCTCCGGTGGCTCTAGCGAACTCAGGCAAAGGATCACCGTCGGTCTGGCTCACGTCGAAGACATGCACGACTTTGAAACCGCGAATCGACTTCTCATCTGACTCGGGGCTCGCGTCTTTGTCTTTTCGGTAAACCATCGGAGCGATGATGCCGATTCCCTTCTCGCCCTTCTTCACTTTGCGTCCAAGCTTCTTCCATCCGTGGAAACCCTGAACCTGTGTTGAGTCGGGCGCTTGCAAACAAATGAGAATTTGGTTGTTGAAGCTGTAACTGGGAAATCGCGACATGACATCCAGAAACTTTTGCAACCGGTCACTTTTACCCGCTGCCAAAGCTTCGTTGAGTTCACGAACACCACGCTCGATGAGTCCTTTTGCTTCGTCACATTTCATGATGAAGTCTCCTATTTGATCATTGCATCCGACCCTGCAACGAAGATGGAACAGACATGAGCCTTGTCGGCGGCCCATTCATGGCACGTCATGGCAAAGTCAGGGTGGAGCCTTCCGCGCATGCGAAAGCAGCAGAGAGGGCCAGAGCAACGCGGCGGCCCGAACGGACCTTGACGCCATGGCAGAATGAGAGAAGCCGCTGACAGGGATAACCCCTACGTTGCGGCATTGAAATCACGACCGTTTGCTGCCACGGCCGTTATTGGTGAATGACCACCCTGGTTAATCGACAGAAGGTCTCGGTGTCGTCGAGCGAGAGCTGATGGACGAAGTACTTTTTGTCTTGCATCCAAAACAACGCGAAGTTGCCGGAGCCTTCACCAAACGCGAACAGCGAACCGCTCATGTATCGCGGTGGAAGCAAATCCAAATAGTCGTAGTAGGTCGACTCGTCGACCTCGACCGTGACGCCTTCCTGCCACCAAGGCGGTGAGTCGTCGTCAGCCATCGACTTCACATCGTCAACTCGTAGCCGTTTTTTCAAGAAGTCATTCAACTCAGACATGGTCAATTCTCTCCAACTAAAACCCAATCAAGAACCGATGCACGCCACCGGTAGCGTGTCCGGGCGATCCCCGACGCGCTGCCGATAGCTGGGTACTACTCGGGTGATTGCGTCTCTTGGAAAGAACTTCTGATTGGTGAGTAACACATTTCCGACGAAATCGCAAAGGAAAACGTAGCTGCGCCGAGATACGGACGCAACGGTTGTCGACGGCAATGGAAAGCCCCCGGTAGATTGGAGGCTTGAGGAGTTGCGAGAGTGGTCTAAAACGGAGTGTCGTTCATGTTCGACGATCCGTTCGAAGTCGGTTCCGTCGAAGTGAAATCCCCGTCTTCATAAAGATCATCGATCGCGTCATGGGCACGTTCCAACAATCGGGCCATGGGCAACAAGTCGTCGTTGCTGAGGCTGATTGTTGAATCGTTCCACTTGTCGTCGACCTTGTAGCTTCGCTTGAGCGAGACTGTGTAGAACGGGTCCTGCTCACCTTCGTGTCGCCAAATGGCAACCTCCAAGTTGCGATATCGTTGGCTGCTGACCGGATGCTTGGCTGATGGCGGAGTCGCTTTCGAGCTAACCGCCGTGCTTACAGCCGAGTGCGCCCAGTTCAGGAGCTTGGCCGTGACGAGCAAATCGTCTCGATTGACCGTCGCCTGGCTTCGCTTCCATTCTTCGCCATCCTTGTAGGACCGCTGCATACTGGCAGTGAAGAACGTCCCGTTGGAGGATTCGTTCTGCCAGACCGCGATCTGAAGTCGACGATGCCGGCACGAAAACGCAGGTTTCGGCGATTGGTCATTCTGACCACCATTTTGTGATTTCGTGGCAGTTGCCATGAGTCACCTCTCTTTCTACTCAAAACAGAAAATGAATACGGTGCCAACGATGGCTCCGCGAACAATGAAGAACCACAGGGCAAAACCTTTACCTCTGTATCTACCGGGGCTTCATTGGCTGTTATGGAGTCGTGATAGAAAGCGTGACATTTAGAATTCAACCGTCCGCGAGGAGAATGACTCGACAACGGTTTTCAAACAGGGGCCGTTCTAACCCTGGAGCCTTTCCCGTCGCCGTCGCCTCGGTCGCTTCGCCATCAGCCGCAGGCCCCCCAAAGTCCGTGGGCCATTCCACCGGACCTGTCCATACGAC
>CBDUAB010000759.1:0-3205 GCA_965365045.1 uncultured Planctomycetales bacterium | reverse complement strand
CGGAAGTGACGGCGGACGAGCCCCACGTCGATGACGTTTCACCACGTGAGCAATTGGGGGACCAAGACAAACTTGTCTTTCTGTACGTCGGCCAGCTTATCGAACGCAAAGGCATCTTGCAGCTGATCGAGGCCGTGGCCAACCTAGACCACTCCGAATGGGACAAGTGCCGTTTCTGGATCGTCGGCGACGGCCAACATCGTTCGACAATTGAGCAACAGATTCGCCGGCGTGGGCTGGCCAGAATCATCCGTTTACTTGGACGTCAGCCTTACGAAAAGCTCGGCGCATTTTATCGCAGTGCAGACGTGTTCGTCATGCCAACGCTTGACGATTATCGCGCTCTAGCGGGTTTTGAGGCGTTGGCACACGGCATGCCGTTGTTGCAGTCTTGCTACGATGGTGCTGCCAATGAAATCGCACACGAGGGTCGCAACGGATGTATCGTCGACCCACATAACACGACGTCTTTGGTCAATGGGATTCGGTGGTTTGTCGAGCGGGAGGACAAGTTATCTTCCTACGGTGAGTATTCGTATTCACTTTCACGGCAATTCACGGTCGATGTTGCAGTACAAAGCCTGGCCGAGGCGACTCGACGCTGCTTACTTTTGTCAAACGCCTGGACTTCATGAGCCTTTCCGCTGAAACGCAATTCGCCCGCCAGGTGACGGACCGCCCGTTGCCGTCACCGGTGCTGAGCATCGCCGTATCGTGGGTCTGTCTTGCACTGTCGTTGCTCATTGGCGAAACCGTGATTTCCGCGTCACCGCGGATGGCATTGTTTTACTCGTCCTTCATCGTGCTGGCAAGTTTGGTCGTGCTGGTTTGCATGGTCATGTTTCAAACGGGGCAAACTTCAAAGCACATCGGGTATTTGATTTTTCTGCTCGGTGTTTTCTATTGGTTTACTTCACCGGCAATGGGTTTTGCCTTGTCCACCGACGGTTACGTGGGAGATCGCTATGGCATTCGCGCAAGTCGTGAATCGGTCATCAAATCGTGCACGTATCTGGCTTTGTTTCTGACGGCTGCGGTTACGACGTATTGGCTGATGTTTCCGCGGATTTCGACACGCATCAATGCTCGATCGTTTGCCACTACGCCGCGGGGACTTCCGTTTGCTATTTTCGGTCTCTTTTTCTTGGGCATAGTTCCCTACCTCGTATTCTCCGACGGTATACAGCACATCGTGACGAGTTTACTCGCCGGTCGTACGGAAGTCCGTCCCTGGAAGTCCGAGGGGCCATTGGGAAATTTCCGTTCGGCCGTCTATTACTTTTGTATATCGGGCTTCGTTGCCGCGGGAGGGTTCGCCGGCACATGGGGCACGATGATGGAGAAAAGTCGTGGCCTGCGCAATTCCTATCTGGCAATTTTTGGCTTTACGACACTGATCATGTATCTCGACGGTGGTACACGTTCATGGGTCGCGCTGGCGGTGATTCCGACTGTATTGGCATGGGTTGCCAGGACACTGAAAAAGAGGCGCGTGACGATCGGACGTATCCTTTTTTTAGTGGTCTTAGTTTGCGCCGTGCAGCTTGCCTTTGAAGTTGCTAGGGCCAGCCGACATCGCGGATGGAGCACTGAAAACGCACGCAGAGTTGATCTTAGAAACCGCCACTTTGATAACGATTTCTTCACGGACCTGGCTGTTTCCATAGAGTTGGTTCCGAGCCAACATCCGTACTTTTACGCCGACGACTTTTTCGCCTTCATAACTCATCCCATTCCTCGCTTCTTATGGGAAAACAAACCTATCTCGGGCATTCTCATCTTTTATAATGACCGCGTGCACAAAGGCTTACTGGGTCAAAGCGGGACCGGCAACAAACTGCCGTCGCACATTGGGCAGTTCTATATGAGTCTCGGGACGTTTGGCGTCATTTTGTTGGGGACACTTGCTGGATCAATTAGTGCTTTTGCGAGTGGCATGATCCGCTCGAATCACATGGGGATCTGCCATCTCGGCAGCCTTGTCGCGGTGTGGTGGTTTTTGATGTCGCGTGGGGTATATCCCGGCTGGGTATACCCCGTTCTATTTACTTCGGTCATCCTAGTCGTCGGCTTCCGTCAGACGAGTCGTCATCTCCCGTCACGGAGCTTTGATCTTTAAGCCACCGAGATGCAACTAACGCAAATAATCTCTCATTACGTCCCCGCACATCGCTTTGGAGGACCGCTCCAAGTAGCGCATGGATTAGGTAAGGCGCTTGTCGCACGCGGTCACAGTGTCTCCGTTTGTACAACGAATCTAGCGGATGCCGACCGGAACCTCGACGTGCCTCTTGATACACCCGTCAACGTGGATGGGGTTTCGGTGTATTATGAACCCACGTGCTGTTCGCGGTATTGGGGATTCTCACCACGTCTCTGGCGCCGCGCCAATCGAGAGATTGCCAAAGCGGATGTGGCACTGGTCCACTTTCACTATCAGTTTGCGAATTGGGCCGGCGCGCGTCTGGCTCGGCGGCACCAGAAGCCGTACGCGCTGTTTGCACATGGCAGCTTCAAAAAAGCGGCGGTCAAACGGAAAGGGCGTTGGAAAAAGAACCTATACCTAAAGTGTGCGGAAGGGTTGAATCTACGCAATGCCAACTGGTTATTCTTTAACGCGCCCGAAGAACGTCGCGCATCGCTGTTTTCCGCGCCAGGAAGAATCCTGCCGAGCGGAATCGACTTACAGGAGTTTGACACGGTACACGGTGCAGGAACATTTCGCAGCCGTTTTCCGCAGCTACAGGACAAACTCGTCGTGCTGTTTCTCGGACGCGTCGACTTCGCCGGAAAAGGATTAGATCAACTGCTGCCGGCATTTCACCGTTTTGTACAGGCGACGCCGAAAGCCCATTTGGTGATAGCTGGTGCTGACGAGCGCGGTGGACTCGCCCAAGTGAAATCGTTGGTTGACGAATTAAATCTTTCGCCTTATGTCACGATCACTGGGCTGTTACGGGAAACGGAGCGCATCGCGGCCCTGCGTGAGAGCGACATGTTCGTCCTTCCGTCACCTTCGGAAGGTCTCAGCATTGCATTGCTTGAAGCGTTGTACGTCGGTTTGCCCGTCATCGTTACCGATCGAGTTGGGTTTTGCGACCAGGTTCGATCATGTGGGGCCGGTATCGTCACGAAATGTGATCCCGAAGCATTGCTCGCCGCGCTCTCGACGTTGTCGTCGGCGGAAATACGATCACCCATGCGC
>CBDUAB010000758.1:0-3207 GCA_965365045.1 uncultured Planctomycetales bacterium | reverse complement strand
GCAGCCGACCGGAGCACATCCGTGTCATTATCGACGGCAATTCTGCCGATTCAAGGAAACTCAAACTATCTCCGCAGCGGCAGACCTACACGTTGGCGTCCGGTCTCGATCGCGGTAGACATCGGATCGAGATCGTCAAGGAAACCTATACCGGCAAAGGACGGATGACTCTTTACGGTTTCAAAGTGACCGGAGAGGGCCTTGTTGAGATGCTGGACGCTCAGCCGCATTTGAGAATTGTGTTTTACGGGGATTCCAATCTTGCTGGGGTTTCGCTTGAGCATGAGAAAAACGAAGGCAGTCCGAACCTGCGTGGCAGCTACTACAGCTTTGCCGGGATCGCCTCCCGAATGCTTAACGCCGAATATCACAACATCTCCTCTAGCGGTGCGAAAATAAATGGCGGCCTTAATTCAGGGATGTCTTTTTTCAATCGGGTGGACTTTTTCAATGCCGAACCGCGCTGGGATTTTGACACGTTTCCAGCGGACATTTGTGTCGTCAATCTTGGCGCGAACGATATCACATCCAAATCGAAGGATCAGATCAAGCAGGATTACAAGACATTTGTTCGCACGCTTCGGAAAGCGCACCCAGATGCCCATATCGTCCTGATGAATGGCTATGGCTGGGCACGCGATGAGACGGCCAATTACACGCAGGAAGTCGTAGCTGAAATGGGCGACGCCAGGCTTTCCCGCGTGATTTTTCCCTGGCTCTTTAATGAATGGCATGGTTGCGAGTACGACCATGCTGGTATGGCTCAGACGCTTGTGAATCACTTGGTTTTGTTAAACCCGGATCGGAAACAGGTCCATCCAATCGATGTGATGGATGGTTTTGGACGCAACGGAAATGTGGCTAACGGCAGCTTTGAAACGGTGGCCCCGTTCGGTGGATATGGTTGGCGCTACTACACCAACGGTGCCCAGAGGATTCACGATCCTCACACGAGTCCGGACGGAGAGTGGTTTCTCCGTCTGCCCGAAGGAAAACAGGTCCACCAACCAAACGACGCGTCCAAAGGCAAGATCTACACATTCCGACTAAAGATGCGTGGCCGAGAAATCGGAGACCAGGGACAAATTCGCATTGAGTTTCGAGATCAGGAGTGGCGTCACGAAATCCCCAACAGCTCAAAGACCTTCACATACAAGCTAGACACGAACTGGAAAGATTACACCGTGGCCGTGAAATCGCCTTTAGCTGTCCAACCGCCAGATTTGTCACGGGATCCATGGCAGATCATCATCCGTCTTGAATCACATTCAGGGACCGTCGATATCGATGATGTCCAACTGTCGTGTGCCGACGGACATGTCGAGCCAAAAGGGCCCGTGCAACCAGTGCCGGAACTATAAGGCGGAAGGTCGTCACAGGTCGCTTAGAGTTGGGCCGGAATTAACACGTATTCCTTTGCGACTTTCTCCCACGTCAAGTCGCGCCGCTGTTGTGTCAGTTCATCCCGCAAACGCGAGAACTTCTTTTCCTTCTTGAGTAAATCATTCAAGCTGATAACTTGGGACGTGCGCACGCTATCATATGCGCCGCTACGATTCCCCCATATACCGCTCTGCGCACGAGGCACACCGTCATTGGCATGTGGACAATTGGTATATGTCTTTAGGTGGTTTCGAATTGATTTTACGCGGATGTTGTGTCAACGCCCGAAAGCGACGCACACCTAAGGCGCGAACATCCTATTGTGGCCCGTTGTTTTCGCACGTCTTATTGCATTGTCACCCGCGATCGTTTCGGTCGCACACGTTACGGTCTATCGCAAACAACAGTTTTCAAAGTGCGTTGACATCGTCCTGACAGAGGTCAATAGTCAGCAAGCATGGCGCCACAGCCATATCACAAACACTTAGGCACATTGCTATTGACGAGCTCACAGTATTTATTATGCTGTTCGCCAATCACATATACACACTACGCTATGACACTTAGTGGTCTGCATATGAGGTATAAAACGTAATAGGTAGTACACGTGTGATATGGATATAAGGGGGACATACCAGTCGACGGCGCGCAGAGGATGTCCATTGACCGGACGGCTCATGACTGTGCGTTCGTGCTATGGGCGCGGTGTTTTGTGGCCATGCGTAGGGCGCACACGATCATGTACGTACGTGTAGAGTGCGACACGCGTCGGTCTCGCGCTTTGATCAATCTAACCGACAGCGTTGTGTTATTTACTTAGTTGTTTGCAGCCGCAGACTTCTACAAAAGGAGATGTTCAATGACAAGGCAGTTTATTTGTGGTGTGGCTATCGTGGTTGTAATCACCGGTTCTCCGCTTTATGGCGGAACAATCATTATCAACGAGATAATGCAGAATCCAGCGGCCGTTAGCGACACAGATGGCGAATGGTTCGAACTTTACAATACGACAGCCGGTGCCATTGACATCGACGGTTGGACGATTAGCGATGACGGTTCGAACTCACACGTGATAAACAACGGTGTGCCTCTCGAAGTGCCGGCGACCGGATATTTGGTGCTGGGCAATAACGGCGACACCGCTACGAACGGGGGTGTGGCCGTTGATTACGTTTATAGTAGTTTTAGTTTGGGCAACGCGGACGACGAAATCGTATTGGCCGACGTTGGAGCGGTAGAGATTGATCGTGTTAACTACGATGGTGGCCCGAATTTTCCGAATCCTACTGGGGCGTCGATGGCATTGTTACTATCGGCATTGGCGGGAGATCCGATGACCGACAACGATGTTGGCGCGAATTGGGCTGTGTCCACGGTCCCGTTCGGTACTGATTTCGGTACGCCAGGCACGGCCAATATTGTTCCCGAGCCATCGACGTTTGGTGTCCTAGCGCTGGGATTCATCATGTTGGCTCTCAATCGACGACGTGTCTATTTGTTTAAACGTTGACCGGATCATAGGTGGTAGACATCTCGTCAAAAAGCTTTTGCACAAAAGACGGATCGTAGATTCCGTCTTTGTGCATTCACTTACGGCTTTCGGCCGCGCTTTTTCTTGCGTTAACATCGTGATGTCGACAACAACAAAAGTCATCCAACAAAAGTCGTTAGATGCGACGATCTTGCTCTCGCTCGTTCGGATGTCGTCGCGTGATGGCGAAGTAAATTACGTAAAACCAAGAAAGTACTCCGGCCAGGATCGCCCAAAGAATGGAGCGATTTCGATCCCAGGAGCAGACGACGGCGATCGCCGACCCAAGCCCT
>CBDUAB010000757.1:0-3212 GCA_965365045.1 uncultured Planctomycetales bacterium | reverse complement strand
GCCGTCTTGAGTACCTCGATTCCTTCACGCCGTTGGGCATGAATTGCGACAATAGGCACCCCCAGCTTGTGACTCAATGCAGCAGCATCGATGTGGATGCCTGCATCCTTTGCAACGTCAATCATATTTAGCGCGATAACAACTGGCAGCTCAAGCTCCAATAGCTGACTCACCAAATACAGATTGCGCTGTAGATTGCTGGCATCGACAACACACAGAATCACGTCAGGTGCCGCGACATCCGCTTGGCGGCCAAACAAAACGTCAATCGTGACCATTTCGTCCAGTGATCGCGGCGCCAAACTGTACGTTCCCGGTAAATCGACCAGCGTATAGCTCGTCTGATCGATTTGACACTTGGCGGTTTTCTTCTCTACCGTCACACCTGGGTAATTGCCCACGTGCTGCCAAACGCCGGACAGCGCACTAAACAACGTCGACTTGCCCGTGTTGGGATTTCCAACCAGGGCGATATTCGACGATTGGCTTGATACGGCGACGGTAGCCATATTGGCAACGCAAGAACAATTCGGCGAAACGTCGCGGGGGTCTGGCCGTGTGCCGTTATCGAGCGACTGGCTCGTTAGGCCGCACGCGAACATCGACGTCGGCGGGACGAATACAAAATTTGGTAACACCTAGGCGAACGACACAGGCCGGCCCCGTGCGGATCATGGTTATTGGAGCGCCGGTACGGAAGCCGATTTCGCCAAGACGAACCAGTGACTCCGTTCGACCGACCAAATGAGTGATCTGGCCCCGCTGCCCAACCTCCAATTCGTGCACCGAAATACTTTCCTGCACAAGAGTTCCTCAATTTAGCTTATTGATACTGCGTCTCAATATCATACGGTGCCAGCGAGATAATTACCAGTGGTCCTCAGTACTCAATTCAAGATTGTGTGTGCGATGGGCAGGGCTACCCCACAACGGCGCGTCCTCATTAATGCGTTTCTCCGGCGATAAACGCAGAGTTCGCAGAGGCGCGGAGGGCCGCAGAGGAGTGGTTCGGCGATTCCCACAAGAGAACTTTGGCAAAGATCTCATAAGTTGGGAAACGACGTCTGACTCCTTTTCGGCGAAATGCGTAGTTTTACGACACCCGTCGCCGCCCGTGATCAAGGTTCCGAGGACAACTAGAGGACCTTCTCCAGACCGTTCAGACCATCTAGAATGTGGCCGCTTTCGGCAGCTAACAAGGGCGCGGGAACGCACGTTGGAGAGATGCGCAAAACGGCCTCCACCAGAGTAGTTTGGTTGTGTCGCTCGCGCGTCGGGCTACCGTTGAGTGCAACTTCAAAACTTGCGCGTTGGGCAATTGAAGAAAGCGCGTTCCCACACCCAGCCAACAACGTCAAGTGTCATTGCTCTTGCACCGCCACGATTCCTTGTGGTTATTGTTCCTGCACGTTGCACACCAATTTTCCAATCACATTTCTCAACTCTTCGCGGTCAATCCATTGCGGATAGCGCTCTTCATTCCCTGTTACATTGATCAGTTCTATCCGCATGTCGGTTTGGCGACATTGTCGTTGCTTGAGCAGTTCGGTCAGTCGCACGCCGCTGAAATAGAGTATCCGCGCGGCCAGACCTGTTGCGGACAACCGATGGCCAACACGGGCTGCACCAACGAGGCCCGACCACTCGCCGAGCGTTTTCTGCGCACGTTTTCCGCGTTTGACTACGTCGTCTGCCCGTCGGGTAGTTGCACCGCGATGGTGCGACACCATTACGACGAGTACTTAGCTGGCAAACCGGGATTTGACAGGTTACGCAGCCACACCTACGAATTGTGCGAATTCTTGGTCGACATTCTGGGAGTATCCAAGATTTCCCATAGCTTTCCCTATCGTGTTGGCTTGCATCAAAGCTGCCACGGATTGCGCGATCTGCGACTGGCTCAATCCAGCGAGTTGCGCACTCCCATCATCGACAAGACGCAGCGGCTGCTGGAATCATTGGAGGGCATTAAGCTCACCGAACTTTCGCGTCCCGACGAGTGCTGTGGCTTTGGTGGCACGTTCGCCGTTAACGAAGAAGCCGTTTCGTGCATGATGGGCGAAGACCGCATTCATGATCACGAGCAAGCTGGTACGCAAATCCTTACAGCGAATGACATGTCGTGCTTGATGCATTTGGACGGTCTCATCCGCCGCCAAAACAAACCGCTGCAAGTAATGCATGTGGCGGAAATTCTGGCCGGTCATCAGCCGCGCGAGCTGCAACTTTCGTCAGGCAATGAGGAAAAGGCATGACGGAATCGACCCTCGATCACGTTGCCCGAGCTACCGCATTCGTCGCCGACCGCGAGCGGGCTCATTGGCACGATCAGGCGTTGTGGTTTGTCCGTGCCAAACGTGATAAAGCGGCCGATGCGGTACCCGAATGGGAACAATTGCGCGAGCTTGCCGCCAACATTAAGCGACACACGATATCGGCGTTGGCGGACTACTTGCACGATTTCGAAGACAACGCGCTGCGTCTCGGCGCGAAGATTCATTGGGCGAGCGATGCGGCCGAGCATAATGAAATTGTGCTCGACATCTTGCAACGTCATCAGGTGCACCGAGTTGCCAAGAGCAAGTCGATGCTGACCGAAGAGTGCCATCTGAATCCCTACCTGGAGCGGCACGGCATCGAAGTGATCGACACGGATCTCGGAGAGTGGATTGTCCAATTGCGAAAGGAGTCGCCGAGTCACATCGTGTTGCCGGCGATTCATATCAAGAAGGAGGAAGTCGGTGAGCTGTTCCATGAACATTTGGGAACAACAGCCGGCTCGGCTGATCCACAGCACCTGACTGATGCAGCTTGCAGACACCTGCGGGAGATCTTCTTGACAGCCGATGCCGGGATCACCGGTGTCAACTTTGCGATTGCCGAAACGGGCGGTATCGTTGTGTGCACGAACGAAGGCAACGCGGATCTCGGCGTATCTTTACCAAAATTGCACATTGCCTGCATGGGAATCGAAAAGCTCGTCCCGCGTGCCGCCGACCTGGGCGTTTTTCTGCGGCTGTTGGCCCGTTCGGCCACCGGCCAGCCGATCACGACCTACACATCGCATTTTCATGGTCCGATTGAAGGTGGCGAGCTGCATATTGTGTTGGTGGACAATGGCCGCAGCCAGATTCTAGGAAGTGACGATTTTCGCCGCTCGCTGACTTGCATTCGCTGCGGAGCGTGCATGAACACGTGCCCCGTCTATCGTC
>CBDUAB010000756.1:0-3220 GCA_965365045.1 uncultured Planctomycetales bacterium | reverse complement strand
GGTCCGATCCATGAGTGGCTGGTAGATCGCCTCACGCTGCCGTTTCGGGTCCATTCCAAGGATGTAGTCGTTCCAGAGCACCTGAAAATAATCAGTGTATTGCCCCAATCGATCGAGCAACTGGGATCCGGGAAAGGACAAGATGGGATCACTATCGACCGGTGTCGGATCCAAACGAATCCATGCGCCAAACTCGGACGTCTCACCTTCGAGCAACGCGTCGGAAGGAATGTGCTCGGGTTCAAGAAACGCTTCGACCCAGGCATGCGCATGAAGTTGCCGAACCACGTAGTAGTGCCCAACTCGATTGTATTCGCCACCACGATAACCGACCACCAACCGCGCGGGGATTCCTTGGCAACGCAACATCAACGCTAACGCGCTGGCGAAATACTCACAATGGCCCTCGCGGTATTCGGTCAAGAAGAACTCGATCGGATCGACATCGAACGGCGCTCGCCGCTGTTGCTCGAGCGTGTAAGAGAACAAGTCTCGCTGCAGATATGCTTCCAAAGCCCGGGCCTTGGCAACACGATCGCCCTCATCAACATCCGCCTCCGCAATAACGGCGGCGGAGATCTCCGCTACCTTCGGCAAGAGATCTTTGGAACCCAGGTAGCGTCGGTAGGGAGGCAGGAGCGAATCGCCCTTCTTACTCGTTCCAAAGTTGCGCGGTAGAATCGTGCGCTGCCGGCCGTCACGAAAAGCCGTCGTGCCTACTACATAATGAATTTCGCCGGCGCCGCGTTCCCGCTCCACCGACTGCAGGGTCAAGCGTCCCGTTTCTGGCGACACGTACAGATCCTCCGCCGAACCCGCAACGCGCACCGCTGGCATCACGGAGAACAAAACGGGCGGTTCTTCGAGCAAGATCGTTTGTCGTACGACTTTGTCACGTGACTGATCGGACACCGGTAATGGTTGTCGGCCATGAAACCAACGTCGTAACGCGGTCCAGCGCCCGTTGCGATAATCGGCCAAAACGGACCCCCGCAGATAGAAGTCGCCGCCTATTTCGTACGGTTCATCCGTCGCATCCATGACGTACTGAACGCGCATCACGGTCTCCGGGCTTTCCAAGACCCGGCCAATGTCGTTCAACGCAACTTCTTGCGAAAAGCCAACGAGGCGCTGATTTCCAGACGATCCTCCGCGCCACGACGAGTTGCCGAAACGGGGTGTCAAAAAGAACACTAAAAACGTTAGCAATATCGTCGTTGCACCGAGTTTTCCAATCTGTCCTACCAAGCCGCGCGTGAGCATTGATTCGGCTGGTTGCTGCGCGGGAAGAATCGCGGAAAAACCCGACCCCCCGCGCCCCGTGATGTTGCTTCCCGGGACGTTGCTCAGGACACGATTTTGAAATGTGCCATGGCTTGTTTCCGCGGCGTTGTAAGCCGTCGACGTAGCGTCGGCTTCCATGGATCCATACGGTGCCGTTTCGCAGAGAATAAACAGCAAAGCCAATGTGACGAGTGCCAGAAACATGTAAATAATCAGCAGCACGCCGAATTCAATGCCTAGATTCAACGCGGCCGCGACGACGACTTGCAGCAGACTTAGAACAAGTATGTGCCAATAGACACGTAAGTTCTTGCGCTGATAAAGCAAGATGATTTGTAAATAGATCAACAGATTCGCGATCGCAATTAATTGCGTCCCGGAATCTTGCTCGATAAAATCCATGATCACGAAGCCCACCGCACCCAACGCGCACAGGTTGGCTACGTGACGGTGCAGGCGAAACCAGCCGAGATGATCGGTAAAATAGACTGAAGTCACGGCGGCAAAGACTGCCACAACTGGTAACGTCACACTCGATTGCCCGAGGCCTAACAGCAGCGTCCCTAGCGCGGCAACGGCGGCCAGACAGATTTGTAGGCGTCGTTCTAGTGATAGTGAGGCAATCATTACAAGGTCTTAGCGTTCATCACAATGCGGGAGAACTCTCGAGCTCAAAACAAGCTTTGAACTCCGGGTCGTCGACCGCAAGACACTTCACACGGCCGAGGGTAGCCCGCTCACGTGGCTTGTGCCAAATCTTTTCAAACCGTTCGGTGTCTGACAAGTCTGTCTGCCGCGTGCTCAGAATTACGATTCGCGATTCGGGCCGGGCGGTGCTCAACACCGTATCCAGTAATTCCGGCAAGCGATCCTTCGACGTCGACGAGGCAACCGCCAGTTTTTCCAAGCATTCTTCGAGCAACCCGGTTGAAGTCACACCTGCGACGGTTTCTATTTCGGATCCGGCGATGCTCATCGACAATCGACTACTTCCGCGCCGACAATGGTTGGCCACAACCGTTGCCGCAAAGCTGATCACTTCTTCAGCACGTCGCAAGTCGTCGTTATCTGGATTGGTCGGCAGCCACAGTTCCACCAGTATTGCCATGTTTTGACTTTGCTGCCGTTCAAACTGTTTGACCGACAATTTGTTGCGCCGGGCCGAAGTTCGCCAATGAATCCACCGCTTACTGTCGCCGCCGCGCCAGTCACGCAAACTGTGAAACTCCCCCTCCACCATGCCTTGCCGCTGTTGTGAGCGGCGGCTACCGACACGGGCTGGCTGCATCATCTGCAACCATTGCGGCTTTAAACGACCCATTCGCGGATAGACGTAAAGATCCTTCTTCTCTGTCCACGTCACGCAGCGACGTAACAACCCCAAGGGGAAACGCGTCGACATTTCCAGTGGACCAACTGCGTAACGACCACGGCGCTCGATTCTTCCCTGGTAATTCGCGACGCACGTTTGTTGCGTCGAAATGTGAGGAAAGAGCACCCGCACGGTTTCTCCTTGTTCCTGCCCGTCTCCGCCGGAATCACAACGAACGATGCGATCCTCGACGGTTATTCCCCACGCATCCAGCCGCCGCCGCCCATTGGTGACCTTTACTTCGGCAACCAACATCTCACCCGCGCCAATTCCCGTTGGTAGCTTGTGAACCACATCCAACTGCTGCAAAACGCGATTCACTAACCTCCAACTAATCGCCATCGGACCGATCAAGATTCCCGCGACAAACAACAGCAGATTGATTTCGCGCATCATCGCGCCACCGACGATAAACGCCAGCACGAGCAGGTAATACCATCCTTCGATACATATGCGGGTCCGCTGTTTCGACATTGGGTATTCCGGTTCGTGTTCCTTAACGTAGGCCAGGTTTTCAGCCTGAAACGGAGACAGTCACGAGCTGCGAAAAAAGTTTACTGTTTC
>CBDUAB010000755.1:0-3233 GCA_965365045.1 uncultured Planctomycetales bacterium | reverse complement strand
ATCAGCCGTCGCGATACCAGCAGTTTGAGCGACTGTTTTCCCAAACTCTGTGATGTTCGCCAGCACGGGAACGCCCGCAAATGCTTCGGGTAACCGTAGGTGCAGTGGTTGATTTGTCTGGTTTTTGAAGAGGATATTGGCTCTCGTCGCGTCTTTGGGGATGAGTTTGACTTCGAGCTTTCCAGCCGCTATCGCATCAAACATGTCGACGGCGACTGGCTGGGCTGGCTCCGCTGCAAGAGAGCCGACGAAAAACAGTAAGCTTGTGGCGAATCCGCCAAGAACGATTGCCGAGCGTGCCATTTTCTGTTCTCCTCAGTTCCGCCCAGTCGACCGAATTGTGCTGGGCAATCGAGACGACCCGGGATAGCCATCTGGGCTCCAAGTACCGTCATTTCAGCATAACCGGATTCTAAGTAGAATCCCAATAAAAACCCATGCGGTTGACACTTTTGAGGGATTTTAATTACACTCCGCGCCTCTGTTTCACGTTGATTTACGACGGTTATCGGGTTTCATATGGCGGCCAGCAATTTGCAGGCCGCGTCTGCATTGGGCGTGGAGCCACGGAATCGGCATGCTCTGGGGCATTTCAGGAACCGGCGGCATGCAGTAAAGAGGTCAGATTGAATAACTAAAGAAGGTTTTGGAACCGCACTGCGGTGCCAAGGATTGGGAGGAAATAAGCGTGTCCGTTATTACCTATGGTTGGTGGATTGCCCCGATTGCCTCATTGCTTGCGCTCGGATTTGCCGTCTACTTTCACAAAAAGATGATCGAGGCGAGCGAAGGCAGCGATCGCATGAAAGAAATCGCGGGCTACGTCCGCTCCGGCGCGATGGCATATTTGCGCCGCCAGTACGCGGTGGTCACGCTGGTATTCGTCATTCTGTTGGTGATTCTCGGTGCATTAGCGAAGTTCGGGCTTCAGAATCCGTTTGTGCCGATTGCCTTCCTCACCGGTGGTTTCTTTTCTGGTCTCTGTGGCTACATCGGCATGCGTACGGCTACGTCCGCTTCGGCGCGCACAGCGCAGGGCTGTAGCGAAGGATTGAATCGTGGCCTACAGGTCGCTTTTCGCAGCGGCGCCGTAATGGGCATGGTCGTGGTTGGATTCGGTCTGCTGGACATCTGCATTTGGTACTGGATCCTTGATCACCTGATCTACACGCCAGACCACATGCAGAACGGTATGGATTTTGCCGGAATGACGCTCGTGCACGCGGGATGTACGGATCCGGAAAAGCTGATCCATATGACAACGACGATGATCACGTTCGGCATGGGTGCTTCGACACAAGCGTTGTTCGCACGTGTGGGTGGCGGTATTTACACCAAAGCGGCCGACGTCGGCGCGGACTTGGTGGGTAAAGTCGAAGCAAACATTCCCGAAGACGATCCGCGAAATCCCGCCACGATCGCCGACAACGTGGGCGACAACGTGGGCGACGTCGCCGGCATGGGGGCCGACCTTTATGAATCGTATTGTGGTTCGATTTTGGCCACGGCAGCCTTGGGCGCGGCCGTCGGCGCCAATGCGATTGCGGCTGGCACGGGAACCATGGACGACGCGATCGGAATGGTCACCGCCCCGATGATTGTGGCGGGCGTTGGCACGCTGTTGTCAATCGTCGGTATTTTTGTGGTGAGGTGCAAGGAAGGCGCTTCACAAAAGACACTGCTCCACGCGTTATTGACCGGCACGCTCAGTGCGACGTTCTTAATCGTGGTGGCGTCGATATTTCTTTGGTGGCCACTCGGCATCATTCCCAGTTTTGGGATCGTGATGTCGGTTGTCGCCGGTTTGATTGCCGGTGCGATCATTGGACAGTCGACCGAATACTACACATCAGACCAATATAAACCGACTCAGGGAATTGCCGAGCAAACGCGGATGGGCCCTGCGACAACGATCATCGATGGCTTGGCCGTTGGGATGTATTCGGCGGGCGTCCCGGTTATCACGATTGTGATCGGCATCCTGTGTGCGTTCGGTTTTGCCGGTGGTTTTACCAACATGAGCATGGGCGTGTACGGCATCGGTTTTGCCGCCGTCGGCATGTTGGCCACGCTGGGCATCACGTTGGCAACGGATGCCTACGGTCCGATTGCGGACAACGCGGGCGGCAACGCCGAGATGGCCGGTTTGCCGGAAGAAGTTCGTCAACGCACGGATGCCCTGGACTCGTTGGGCAACACAACGGCCGCGACGGGTAAGGGTTTTGCGATCGGCTCCGCCGCGTTAACGGCCATGGCATTGCTCGCATCTTATATCGAAGAAATCAAATTGTGGGTCGGCAATTACGCAGGGGAAGCGGCGGACGGCCATTTTGGCGTGTGGACCAAAGAAACGGCCGCCACCGCTGAGATCATGGACTTAGTGGACGGCTTCCAACTCAACATCATGAATCCGCTTTTGCTGTGCGGCATGTTTATCGGCGCCATGATGGCATTCGTCTTTTGTGCGATGACGATGAAAGCAGTCGGTCGCGCGGCCGGATCCATGGTCGAAGAAGTGCGTCGCCAGTTCAGAGAGATGCCGGGCATCATGGAAGGCACACAGACGCCTGAGTACGCCAAGTGCGTCGCGATCTCCACGGCCGGTGCTCAGCGGGAGATGATCCTGCCCTCAATCTTGGCGATTACGGTTCCGGTTGTCACAGGCCTCATTTTGGGTGTGGCCGGTGTGATGGGATTGTTGGCCGGTGGACTTGTGTGTGGCTTTGTATTGGCGACGACGCTGAACAACGCCGGCGGCGCCTGGGACAATGCCAAAAAGTATATCGAAGCGGGCCATCATGGCGGCAAAGGTTCGGAAGCTCACAAAGCGGGCGTCATCGGCGACACGGTCGGTGATCCTTGCAAGGATACCAGTGGCCCGTCATTGAACATCTTGATCAAGCTAATGACGATGGTCAGCATTGTGTTCGCACCGGTGGTGGTTAAGCTGTCGCCGGTGATTCAGGATTTCTTGCACATCACGCTGCAGCGGTAATGGGCAGCCATGTGCCGGCTGGATCTTCCGACGACGTATCACAACGAACAAAGGCAAAACAACGGGGTTTAACTACGCTGTCATTGCTTCCGTTGCTGGAGATTCTTACTCGCTGGCAGATCCTTCGGTCGCCTAGGCTCTCTCAGGATGACACGATAGCAATCGTCAATTGAACAGTATCCTGTTCAACCCCCGAACCTGGCTGATGACAATGCCGTCCTGTAGTTATACAATGAAA
>CBDUAB010000754.1:0-3240 GCA_965365045.1 uncultured Planctomycetales bacterium | reverse complement strand
TCTCCACATGCGGACGCTCCGAAAGCGCGATGCTACCGGCTCGAGTCTTCGCAGTAATCTTTCGTCCATAGTACAGGCCTTTTGGTTTTGTTTAGTTCAAACCACGGGCGCCGTAGCGAGCATTCGGCGCGATAGCCAACCGCCCAGCAACGTCTCCGCTGCCAATATGCCCAAGACGCCCATAATCAGCCAACGCCATAGTTTTTGGCCGCTCTCTAATTCAACGTCGCGCATCTGACGTTGCTGGGCCCGAAGTTCACCCATCGTCAGCGCGCGGCTCATACGGACGCCATGCTGTTCTAATTCATCCGGCTCCAAAGGCGCGGTTCCACTCTCACTGAAGGCAATATTCACGGCGAACGGCGTTTCTATTTCATTGCTAACAAGACTGTATACGCCGGGCGTGTCGAGCCCGGCAAGTGCGACATCTCCTTCGATATTTTGAACGGTGCCATCTGGAAACGCAAACTTTGCCTCTGTGTCGGATGGCAATTCGATCCGCTCGTCGACGGCGTAGCTACGTTTTAGCGCAAGCTGTCCTCGCGCCGGATCAAACATGCCAGCGAGCAGTGGAATGAACTTGGTCGACAGCGCCAATTGACTTTCCGTTGGTTGCCAGCCGGCCGTGAGAACCCACACATAACCTTCGCCAATTCGCCGTTCGACGAGAGCGGGCGACCGATCATCAAACCGAGCGAGGATGTCCCAAACCTCGGTGTCTGTAGCGTCAGACTGTTCACTCGCTGCAGTATTGTTTTTCAATTGAATCACGCGATGGGACCAGAAACGGATTTTTGTAAAGTCATTGAAGCGGGGATCCGCCAGTGGCCGGAAGAGTGGGTGTTGGAAGTCGATTTCGGATAGCATGGCGTAATCACGCACTTCGGCTTCGTCAATGGCAACGTCTTCGACCGCCGTGAGTTGCCGCAAAAACTCTGTCGCCGGCTCATAAGTGTCCGCGGAACCGGTAAGCACATACAACAGACGGCCACCGGCACGCAGATAACTCCGCAGCGGCTTGACGCCGTCATTAGGCACTACGGCGCCGGCGACGATCAGAGGCACCTTGTTGGGCTCCGGCGCCAGTAGTAACTCTCGCGGCGACCGCTGCTCCAAAGTCACTTTTAACCATGCACGATCGAGCGACACTCGACGGAGGTAATACAATAAGCTTGACCGCGGATCCTCTTCTTCGTCACCCAAATAGAGCAACGTTTTTTCCTGCGTCTTCGGTTGCGCGACGTGCACAACGTTGTCAAACACATGATCGTCACCTTGCAGCATCAATCGATTGATGGCTACCGCGGGTCGATCAACACGGATGACACGGCTACTGCCTGGTGGCACTTGGACGCGATATTCACGATCTTCGAGCATTTTTCCCGTGGCATCGACCCAACCCAAGCGAAATTGCTGCTGGCTGGAGTCCGCTGCATTGAAAACTCGCACGCGCAACTCAGCCGCATCCGCTTCGACATTGTCTTGATCCGCCAGCACAACCACCGTGGCGTTTGTTCGTTGCCGTGTGGAAACACGCTTGATTTCCAATTCTATATCGGCCGGCCACTGGTAACCTTTGAGCTGCTCGAGCTTGCTGCCAGACTGCAAGTCGCTAATCAACATTACTTGCATCTGTATCGCGCCTTCGCCAGCATCGAGACTCCCCGCACCTTCCTCGGCGGATACATTATCCGCGGACGTGTGTAACATGTCCGCCGCGGTCACCAATGCCCTTCCCAAATCAGTTGCCGCCCATCCAGGTGATACATCGGTGAGCGCAGCGCGAAAAAGGGCTTCTCTGCGAGATTGTGAAACGCCCGTCGACTGCTCGAATTGCACGAGCGTTTGCACTGTCGAGTCGAATGTAGCCAACGCGACTTGATCGGTCGGTCGCAAGTCGTCAAGTGTTTGATTCACACGATCCAGCGCCTGTCGCCAAAGGTCCTCGCGCTGCATGCTGGCGCTAGTGTCCACGAGCAATAGCATGCGTCGTGATGGCGGTTCGGAGTCCAACTGTGCCAGCGATCGCATGAACGGTCGAGCAAACGCCAGGGCCAACAGGATTAACGCGGCGGCTCTTAACAGCAACAGTGGCAAGTTTTCCAAGCGGCTGCGCCGCGTAAGCCGAGGCGGCGAAGACGAAAGAAACATCAGCGAACCGAACTGAATCTGACCGCGTGGCCGCCGCTGTATCAAGTGAAAGATCACCGGCAGTGCGACCGCCAATGCACCGAGAGCGTAGAGTGGTGCCAGAAAACTCATCGGCCACCTATCTCCCGGGTGCTGCTTTGCATGTCGATGCTGGCCGAGTGTGGTGCAGTTGAGCGCGGCGCGGCCGAGCGTCGTATCGTACGCCCCGTGCGCGACTGAGCACTGATCAAGTCAAACAACGCAGTCTCCAACGGCTCGTTCGTCAGCATTTGTGAGTAACTCACGCCCAGGCCGCCGCAGATTGATCGAATTTGCTCGTCATGTTCGTTGAATCGCTGTCGATAGCTCTCGCGCGCTACGCCTGGATCGACGTAGACGTCTTGTCCCGATTCCATGTCTCGAATCATCGTAGCGTCCGAGAAGGGAAAGGAAACTTCGGCCGGGTCGAGCACCCGCAGCAACAAAACGTCGTGGCCACGTGAACGTAGATACGACAAATTGGTACGCAAAGTGTCAATCGACGCGAGGAGGTCGGATATCAACACGATGAGGCCGCGTTTGTTGATTAACGACGTAATTTGTTCGAGCGGCGCGTGCAAGTCAGTACCGCTGCCCTGCGGCGAACGTTCTAAACAGACCATCAATTGATGCATTTGGCCGGGCCGAAAGCGGGCCGGGAGGTAGTCGACGACAGCTTCGTCGAATGTCAGCAGACCAGCACAGTCCCTTTGTAACATGAGGTAATATGCCAGCGTAGCCGCCAACGTCCGCGCATAATCGGCCTTGCTGTGTTCCAACGACGAATAACCCATCGACTTGCTTTGGTCGACGACCAAATGACAGCGACGATTCGTTTCGTCCTCGAATCGTTTGATGTAGTAGCGGTCACTACGTGCAAACAGTTTCCAGTCCAAGCGGCGCAGGTCATCACCGGGCGTGTACGGCCGGTATTCGCTGAACTCAACCGAGAAACCGTGATAGGGGCTGCGATGGAGACCATTATAAAATCCATCCACGACGAACTTGGCGCGCATTTGCAGGTTCTTGATGCGCATCAACGCGTTCGGGTCAATGTACGAGGAAGTGCTC
>CBDUAB010000753.1:0-3244 GCA_965365045.1 uncultured Planctomycetales bacterium | reverse complement strand
CGTCAGGACATCGCACTTTGGTCGGCTGGTGACTTTAACGCGAACGGCGTGGTAAATGCCGGTGACTTGAACGAGTTAGCACTCCACTGGCGCGAGTCCATTCCGTCTGCCGCTTCAGCCGTACCCGAGCCAGCCGCCGCAACCTTGGCCGTCTTCGTCATCGTTGCTGTTGCGTGCGTCGGCGGACGAAGGAGCTTCCACTTTTCCTGACTGTTGCTGCGATTGTGTCGCTGTCCACGCCTTCCAACCGCGCTGTCGCAGATTCGTTTGGCAGCGGGGCCAATACATTCGAAATCGAGTTCGTCACGTTCGGTTATCCTGGAAACCCGGCGGATACGACCGGTGATCCGAATCCCGCCGGCTCAGTGGGTCATAGATGTTAAGCAAGCGATTTCATCAGGTGAAGAAGCATCGCGAAGATGTAAGAATTGATGCATTGCACGCGAAGGAAGCGATTGACGGGGCCAAAGCCACAACTATGCTGCCCCCGGTGCGCATGTGGCCGCTCCCCATCCTCAGCTCAAATCGCTACGATAGGCGTCCGGACATTTTGAACCGGCGGCGGCATAACTTGTCGAGGCTCTTGTCACTCGGACTAACAAACCTCCACAGCGAAGTCGTGTCATCCAAACCGAAATGTATTGTGGTTTTTATCGGTCGCATCGCAAAGAAACACGGGTGCCGGGTAGTGTCGACGTAAACCGGTTGTCGTATCATGGTGCTGTTGATGTAGTCCAGCCATCGTGAATTAGGAGTGTCACCAATGTTATCAAATTGTTTTCATCGGTACCTGCGGAAATCGCGTTTCGTATATCATTGCCGGCGCGCTTACTATCATCGCATCCAGCGGATGGTCGCAGGAGTATATGACGGGAATCGAATGGTCCAAGCCACCTGTTGTTGAACCCGGACCGATGGGAGGATCACCGTCGGATGCCGTTGTGCTATTTGATGGCAATGATCTATCCGCATGGGAGAATGGAGGTGGAATACGTACGACATCGTGTTCAAGGGTCCGCGATTCAACAAAGATGGATCGCTCAAGTCACCGGCGATCATTACCGCATTTCACAACGGCATATTGATCTTGCATCACTTCGAGTTGTTGGGCGATACACCGTTTCACCGAGCGCCGGAGTATAAACACCACAAGGAGAAGATGCCGATTTCAATCCAAGATCATGGTAATCCGGTTCGTTTTCGTAACATCTGGATTCGTGAAATAAAACCGATCACGGGGCAGCGCGCGCAGCCTCCCTTTATACGTTAGGGAGCGATCTCAACATCATCCAACGCCATGCAATTCGACACCGCTTTTCAAATGTCGGCTTCCAACGTTCGTTTTGGCCAAGGCGCTACGAGCGAAGTTGGTATGGATTTGGTCGAAATGTCGGCCAAACGTACGCTCGTAATCATGGATGCGAATCTTAGAGATTTGCCCACTGGAATCTCAGTTCTTGAATCGCTGAAAGAGCAACGCGTCAACTTCGCTGTGTTTTCAGATATCCGCGTCGAGCCCACCGATGCGAGCTTTGCCTTGGCAATCGATGCCGCAAGTGAAGGAGAATTCGACTCATTCGTCGCTGTGGGCGGCGGAAGCACTATCGATACGGCGAAGGCAGCGAATCTCTACTCGACGTATCCCGCCGACTTTCTTGATTACGTCAACGCGCCGATTGGAAAGGGTCTGCCCATTCCCGGCCCGCTCAAACCGCTCATTGCCATCCCGACGACTGCCGGAACAGGTAGCGAAACGACGGGAGTCGCCATATTCGAGCAGCTGGAACAAAAAGCAAAAACAGGCATCGCCCATCGCTACCTAAAACCCACACTGGGAATCGTTGATGCCGAAAACACGCGCTCCCTACCGTTGGCCGTCGCGTCTTGTGCCGGACTGGATGTCCTGAGCCATGCTTTGGAATCATATACGGCGCTACCGTACGACAAACGTCCCCAGCCGAATCATCCCAACGAGCGCCCCGCGTACCAGGGGTCCAATCCAATCAGCGATATCTGGGCACTGCGTGCGCTGGAAATTGTTGCGGAATACCTGCCTAGAGCCGTGGACGACGCCGCGGATGACGAAGCCCGCGCCCAAATGTTGTTGGCTTCGTCGATGGCTGGAATTGGTTTTGGAAACGCCGGCGTTCACTTGCCACATGGAATGTCTTATCCCGTCGCTGGCATGGTGAAGGACTTCCAGCCGTCCGGCTACGAAGTGGATCATCCGATCGTACCACATGGGATGTCCGTCATTTTGAACACGCCGGCCGTCATGCGTTTTACAGCTTCGGCGTGCCCCGAACGACACCTGCGAGCCGCGTCGGCTTTGGGGGCCGACATTTCAAACGCCTCTCGCGAGGACGCTGGTATGGTCTTGGCCGACACGGTGATTCAGTATTTGAAGCGTCTTGATATGCCGAACGGCTTGAGCGCCGTGGGATATTGCGAGGAGGATATCCTTCCGCTTGTCCGTGGTACACTTCCTCAACATCGTGTGACGAAACTCTCACCCCGTCCTGTCGGCGAAGCAGAATTGGTCGAGTTGTTCCGCGACTCGCTGACGATCTGGTGACCGCCTTTGTTGTTCTCATAGATGGCTCACGTTACTTTTTCGCCCGACCGGCGGTCTCGCAGATCTTGGATGTGCGGAAAATCGACGAGCTGAAAAGGCGACACGAGTGAGTCCAATGAATCACCCCGTTGATTGATCTTGCGAGGGCAGATTGGGCCGAGTCGGTCGGCTGCTAACGCGAGATAAGAAACTCGCCTTGCATCCAATCCCATGATGCGCGCCAGTGTGGCATCAAGTGCCGGCAAATTGGAACCGACCGCGATCAAGCCGAGATGCTTCGCCGTTCCCATGATGGGTCCATCGCCTTCCATGCAGTCGATTCCGTCAACGATCGAAACAGTCCGAGGCAAGGAAGCATTAATGTCGAACACGGTTTCCGGAACGCCGGCATGGTGGAGCACGTTTTTTGGCCAGCCGTATTTAATGCCCGGCAATGTGCCATAGAGATTCTTCATCGCTGCCGTGAGCCCCACCCAATGGTGCGTTTTGAACTTTGGCAACGACACGACGAGATCGGCGTTCGCGATACTCTGCGGGAAGAAAAAACCATCGAGTGAGCTGGCGTTACCACGATTGGCCGTCCAAACTACGTCTTCGTAATTGAGATCCGCAAACGTTGTGTTGGTGTCGTCAAGAGCAGCTTGAACTCCCGATTCCTCAAGCGCCATG
>CBDUAB010000752.1:0-3245 GCA_965365045.1 uncultured Planctomycetales bacterium | reverse complement strand
ACAACTGGGTCATGACATGGCTTTATGTCATGACGTTCGGGTCGTTCATCGGCTACGCCAATGCCTTTCCCAAGCTGATTGATGACGTGTTTGTGACGCCAACTAACGGCTTGGTCACTGCGAAATACATCTGGATTGGAGCGGCAGTCGGAGCCTTCATTCGTCCCCTGGGCGGCTGGCTCTCCGACAAACTGGGTGGCGCCCGGGTCACGCAGTGGGATACCTGGATCATGGTGGCGTCCACGATTATGGCAGGCTATCTTGTTTCGCTGGCCGGTCAAACCGATACGCCTGAGAAATACTTCATTCCATTTGTGGTCACTTTCGTCGTCCTATTCGCGACGACCGGCATTGGCAACGGTTCAACCTTTCGGATGATTCCAATCATCTTTTCCAAGGAGCAGGCTGGGCCGGTGTTGGGTTGGACTTCCGCCATCGCCGCTTACGGCGCGTACCTGATTCCCAAGATTTTTGCCACGCAAATCAAAGCCGGAACTCCCGAGTATGCGTTGTACGGCTTTGCGGTTTATTACGTGAGTTGTCTGGCCGTGAACTGGTGGTTCTATGCCAGGAAGAACGCGGAGATCAAATGTTGAGAGAGGAAAGAGTCGAGAGTACTGATACCCGATCCCTGACCCCTGAAAACATGCACCAACGCATCATCACTATAGTTCTCCTGATCGGGCTGTTTTTTGGCTTGATCACTTTGGTTTCCGGCATGTCGTCGTGGCGGCTGCCGGACCGGGAACAAGGCTATTCGCCGAAGCAGCCGATCGACTATTCCCATCGTTTGCACGCGGGCGAGCTACAGATCGACTGTCGCTTCTGCCACACGGCCGCGGAATTCGGTCGCTACGCAGGGATTCCCTCAAGCGACGTCTGCATGAAATGTCACAAGTTTGTAACCAGTTCATTCGATGTGCGACAGGATGAAGTCAAGCAGGCGGAGGAGGAAGGCCGCCAGCCAGAGCCGATTGTTTCGGAAGAACTTCGAAAACTGTACGACTCACTTGGCCTTGATGAGTCACTGCAACCAAAGGAAGGCGCAGTGCCTACTTCGATCCCTTGGGTGCGGGTGCACAACCTACCCGATTATGTCTACTTCGACCACCGTGCACATGTGGCGGCTGGCGTAACGTGCCAGCACTGTCACGGTCCGGTCGAATCCATGCAGCGGATGTATCAGTTCGAGAGTCTCTCAATGGGCTGGTGTGTGAATTGTCACCGCGACGCAACGAAAAACGGGATCAACGGCCAAGCGGCACATGCTTCGACGGACTGCGCCGTTTGTCATTATTGATTGATACAGATGAGCAACAACGCCAACAAGACGTATTGGAAGAGCCAAACTGAGCGGGATGGCAACCTTGCGCCAGCCGACCATCCCCATAGCGACGGTCCGGCTCCGATGAGCCGGCGTCGGTTTCTCGAAGCCGCCGGATTCACGGTCTCGTTGGCGACGATGAGCGGATGCGGTCGCGCTCCCGTGGAAACCGCGCTGCCTTTCGCCATCCAGCCGGAAGGCGTTACGCCGGGACGGATGCGGTACTATGCCTCGACATGCGCTAGTTGCCCGGCTGCCTGTGGACTGCTCGTCGGTGTGCGCGACGGACGACCGCTCAAAATGGAAGGCATGCCTGAGCACCCGCTGTCGCGGGGCGGACTATGTGCGATCGGACAGGCGTTACCGCTGGGACTTTATGACAGTAAACGTCTTCGCCAACCGCGGCATGATGGCAAAGAGGCAGACTGGGATAGCGTCGACGAGTCGATCACTCAGCAACTCCGGATCATCGCAAGCGGCGGCGGTGCGGTCCGCTTTGTGACACCAACGGTGACCAGCCCCACGCTCCAGGCCCAGATCACTTCGTTTCTCAAAACATTCAACGACGCGAAACATGTAACGTTTGACGCCGTCAGTTCCTCGGCGATTCTTGACTCGCACGAGCGAACACACGGCGCCCGTGTGCTGCCGCATTTCAAACTTGATCAAGCGCGCGTGATTGTGTCGTTCGGTGCCGATTTTTTGGGAACGTGGATTTCTCCCGTAGAGTTCACCGCCGCCTGGCGATCGCAGCGCGTACCGACCGTGGAACGCCCGGAAATGTCCTACCATGTCCAATTGGAAGGCCGCATGTCGCTGACTGGCAGCAATGCTGACAGGCGTCATCGGCTGTCACCGGACGAATACGGGCTCGTGTTGAGTCATTTGGCGATGAAACTGTCGGAGCTCGCCGGGGAGGAGAAGCCTTCGGGAGCACTTTCACCGTCGCCCATTTCCGCTGACGACTTGACCGATGTCGCTGAACGTCTCTGGAACGCCCGCGGCGAGAGCGTCGTTCTTTGCGACAGTCAGGACGTCTCCGTTCAGGTGCTGGTTAACTTTATCAACCATACGCTCGGGAATTACGGTAAGACCGTTGACATCGAGCGGCCGAGCCGGCAGCGGCAAGGCAACGATGCCGACGTCCTGGCGCTGATTGAGGAGCTGAAAGCTGGCAAGGTGTCGGCGCTGCTGGTGGCCGGAACCGACTTGACGCACAATCTGCCGGACCGCGAAGCGCTGGCTGAGGCGATCGGTAAGGTTTCGTTGGTCGTGAGTTTCGCGGAACGCGAAGATGACTTTGCGTCGCTGGCTCACTTCGTGTGTCCCGATCATCATCCGCTCGAGTCGTGGCTGGACGCCGAACCGGTCGACGGCGTCGTCAGCCTCGCTCAGCCAACGTTGCAACCACTTGGCGACACGCGGTCCGTCTTGGAAAGTCTTTCGCGCTGGTCAGTCCTTAAGGAATCAGCGGGCCTTAAGGAATCAGCGGGCCGTGATGAATCGGCCCATGACATCGTCCGGAACACGTGGAAGCGGGATATCTTGCCGCGCTCCGCGCAACAACCGTTCCAGGCATTTTGGGAGCACACACTGCATGACGGCGTTGTCGAAGTAGCATCGAGGACGGCCTCCGCGGGTGAATTCTCAACGCCGAGGCGGTGGAGTTCGTCGCATCTTCCGCGACGGATGCGGGTTACACACTGACGCTTTATGCCAAGGTCGGACTGACCGACAGTCGTCACGCCCACAACCCGTGGCTGCAGGAATTGCCCGATCCGGTGACCAAGATAACGTGGGATAATTATGTTTGCGTATCGCCTGCTACGGCGGAGGAACTCGGCCTGACCGATGGTGATGTCGTTCGCGTCGAGACCAATGGTGGCGGTGACAGCTTGGAATTGCCAGCGTTGATTCAACC
>CBDUAB010000751.1:0-3263 GCA_965365045.1 uncultured Planctomycetales bacterium | reverse complement strand
GAAGTTGGCGGAAGGCGATGAATGGCATGTCATCGCCACGGTCACCGATGGCACGTTTGAGGGGCCCATTGTTGCCGATCCGAAACCAGCGTTGTACGCGCGCACACCGAGCGGCACGTTGGACGCTCAGTTTCTCTGGGTCGAATACACCGCGGCTACTCAGCGTCCCACGTACGGTCCACTAATCGGACTTGATGTTGGCGGGCAAATGTCAGGCGTGAATGGATCGAGTTATTCTCGTTACGAGTTTCAGATTGAAGGAGATCCGAGTCGTTTTGACGTGCTGAACGTTGGAGCACGGTATGACGACGGCTTCAAAGCATACTTAAATGGCACCGAAATCACGTCAGCAAACAGCCCGATCGTATCCGCTTGGGATTCCGTGGCGTCAGGCATGCATGGAGCAGTCCTTAATCAGATTCCTCTAGAGCAGTTTGAAGTTACCGGTTCACTCGGTCTATTGCGCAGTGGCGAAAATGTCCTGGCCATTCATGGAATGAACGTGACGGCCGGTGACGCGGACTTTTTGTTTCAGGGTGGACTCGTCGCCAGCCAAATTGTGACGCTGGAGGAACGAGAATTCACATCACCGACACCGGGTGAACCGAACTTGGCGCCGAATGCACCCGCACCCCAATTGATGGAGGAAGACGGTATCTTCTTCGGCTCGAAAACTGTCGAATTGAGTTTGGAACAGGGCGCCTCGCAAACGTTGGAGATGCGTTACACGCTGGATGGCACGGAACCGACCGCTGACTCGCAACTATATGCCGGTCCATTCGTCATCACGAAAACGGCCATGTTGCAGGCACGGACGTTCGACACATTGTTGGCCCCAGATTTTCAACCAAGCAACGTCACATCCAAGACATTCATTGGCTTAAGCGAAGGGCTACGTGAACGGACTTCCAATATGCCTTTGCTGGTCATTGACACGCTGGGGCAAGGCATCCCCACGACGAACACCAGCGATCTTCGCAGGGCGGGTGTCGTGCTCTTGGATGTCAACCGAGCGACTGACGAAGCGTCGTTGGACAACGGAATCGTTGACTATTTGGGGCGGGGTGGAGTGCGCCGGCGTGGCTCAAGCACGGGCGCGCAGGTCAAACCGCAGTTGACCTTCGAAACATGGGGATCAGCCGGCACAAATCGCGATGATGATTTTGACGCGAGCCTGTTAGGCATGCCGGACGAGAGTGACTGGGTTCTGCACGCTCCCTTCGGCGCCGACCCGGCATTCATGCGCAATCGTTTTGGTTTTGAATTGGCCAATCAAATGGGCCGTTGGGCACCAGGCACGCGTTTTGCCGAAGTCTACCTGAACGATGGTAGTGGAGATATCGTCTCCGAAGGCCATTACGTCGGAATCTACGTACTCATGGAGAAAATCAAGGAGGGACCAGACCGCGTGGATGTTGCCGACATTAGTCCGGAAGACGATCAAGAGCCTGCCATCTCGGGCGGCTATATCTGGAAAGTCGATCGCCCTGATCCTGATGCGCCACGTTTTAGTGCCGGAGGGCAATCACTGAACTGGGTTTATCCAGAAAGTCCGCAATCCATCAACGCCAGAACTGATCGCAAGGCAACCGACCAACAGCAGCAATGGGTCGTGGATCACTTCGCAGAATTTCAACAAACGCTTGTGCAGCCAGATATCAACGATCCCGATGGCTATACGAAGTACATCGATGTGGATGCGTGGATTGACTATCACTTGATGCAAGCGATGCTATACAACGCGGACGCGATGGGATTGAGTATCTTTTACCACAAAGATCGAAACGACAAAATCGCCGCTGGACCTCTCTGGGATCTGAATTTGACCGTCGAGTCGACACGCATCGATGACGACGATCCCACGCTTTGGCGCACCGGCGCCAACTTCTTTGGTGCTCCTTGGTGGAGCGACCTAGCGCGAGATCCTGGATTCTGGCAAAGATACGCTGACCGCTGGCATGAGTTGCGCAACTCGGTCTTGTCGGATGAAAACATCAGCGATGTGATCCTTGGGTTCGCCGCGGAGATCGGGGAATCCGCTGAGCGGAACGCGGCGCGCTGGCCGGACAACACTTTTCGCGACATCAGCGGATACAACTCGGGCTTCTTGGATGGAACGTTCCAGGGTGAAGTGGAGCATATGCGACATTGGATGTCCGCGCGGACACGATTCATGGACAGTTTGTTTACCGGCGAGCCGGAAGTCCAAGTGGACGACACCGTACTTGGTAATGTTAAAGGGATTCGACTTTCCGCCGGACAGGAAATCGGATTCCTCAGCGCTCCGCTGGAAGCGTTCGACGATACAAAGCTCGTTTCCGGAGTCCCGGGCGAAACGATCGCCAGCTATTTTGTGCCGACCAATGACGAGCTCGGCGACACATGGACATTGCCAGCATTTGATGATTCTGATTGGCAAAGCGGGCCAACTGGTCTTGGATTCGACGAGCGCGATGATTTGTCAGAGTTGATTGGAACAGAAGTTAGACCTCAGTCGGTTGACGAAAATGCAACGAATATCTTTGCGCGTATGCTCTTTGAGGTTCCGAATCTTGCGGATGTGAGCGACAGTCAACTTGTCCTACGGATGAAATACGAAGACGGTTACGTCGCATACATCAATGGTACACGAGTCAGCCGTGTAAACCTTCGCGACAACAACTTTACTTGGGACGCCACCGCTCGAAACCAGGGAGTCGAAGAAGCAATGGAATTCGAAGAAGTTGATATTTCGCGATACAAAACGGTCCTCGTCCAAGGCACAAACGTGTTGGCACTACGCGTCCTCAACTCATCTAGAAGTTCACGCGAGATGCTACTGTTGCCAGAGTTGGTCCTGCGCACCGTTCACATTGAACGAAATCCAGCAGCCATAGTTTATTATACGGCCGATGGAACTGATCCACGTGGTCCTGATGGAGGCCCGAGTCCCAGCGCTTTGGAATTCACGACCGGCGAAACCTTGGCGCTGCAGGAAAACACGCGGATCATCGCTCGTAATTTTGATTTATCGGACCGTGGTCACGAAGCCGAGGTTGTGCTGACGGACTGGAGTGCTCCTGTCCAATACGATTTCGTAGTTTCTTCAACGCCGCTGGTGATTTCCGAAATCAATTACAATCCGGCTGCTCCCTCCGACGCCGAATCTGAATCAATTCCTGACACAGACGGAGATGGAATCCCCGACTGGACGAATGAAGAGTTCGAATTCGTTGAAGTCCATAATCCCAGCGAAAACGATGCCAACTTGGTCGGTACGGCCC
>CBDUAB010000750.1:0-3274 GCA_965365045.1 uncultured Planctomycetales bacterium | reverse complement strand
CAAATGGACTTGCCTAGCAATTAGTCTCGCTGAGCTGGTGAGAGTCGTCCAAAGTTGTCATCAAGCTCCGCGTGATGCCAACATGACTATTGGTTACGGTCACGAAACAGGCCCGTCGAATCGACGCTGTCTCAAATGTCGCGATGCTCGTGCTGTTAGAATGATGATGGACTAGTCGCTCGTGGGTCTCGTCACGCGGAAGCGTGACGACTACTTTGGACGATTTGTTCACAGCCTCGGAGCGGATAGGCACACTCTTTCACAGCGGGGGAACGACGCAGTAAAGGCCGGTCAATCAGACCAGCCCGCGCACAGACGGACGATTTTCCTCGTATTCCGTGAGCTGGAACGAGTCGATCCCATTATCTGCGTTGTACTGTTTGCACGAGGACTCGACCTCGATTACCCATTCACAGTGATGCGAGACTTGACATGCAGAATACGACAACGTTTTTTACATTTGCCGTCGTTTTTGTCCTCGCCATCTTCGGTGGAATCGCTTACCAACATGGCGGTATCAACCATAAAAATGCGACGTCGGTTGTCACCCAATTCTTCGGTCCAACGAGTGCGATAAACAAAGAACTCGTTTGGCCGCCACGTCTGGGCGAAGCCTATCCGGACCTGGAATTGACGGATCTTTCGGGCGACAAAGTCCGCCTGTCTGATTTTCGTGGTCGTGTGTTGATCATTGAGCCAATTGGAATGTCTTGCAAAGCTTGCCAGGCCTTCGCTGGCGGTCACATCGTCGGTGGCTTTGACGGTCACAAGCCACAGCCGAAAGTCGAGAGCTTAGATGAGTATTTTCGTGCGTACACCGGCCTAAAACTGTCAGATGAACGATTGCAGTTGATCCAGATTCTGTTCTACGGTCCGTCCGGGCGCAAGGCGCCGACGGTGGAGGATGCGCGTCGCTGGGCGAAACATTTTGGGCCGGCGTTGCCAAGCAACACCGTCATCTTGTGCGGAGATCGTAGTTTGATTTCTTCCGAAACCAAGGCCATGATTCCCGGTGTTCAATTGGTCGACAGAGATTTCATTTTGCGATGTGACGCAGGCAATCCACCGCGTCAGAACCCCTACCTAGAGTTGCTGCCCATGGTCCGCACGGTATTAAATCCGTAGGGATCAATCCCAGTAGACCGAAATGCAAGGTCTCGCAGGAAATGATCGCTACGCAAAGAATCATGCGGAATTCTCGACATGTTAACTTCGTTACCGCGTATGAATTCAGCCGATTGCAGCAGCCGCGACGGGGCCACGCGGGATATTTCTGACCGGAGGCAACAGAAAGAACAGATCTCTGTTCTCTCTGCTGTTCGGCTCGGGCGCGGCTTTTTGAAACTGCCCGTCCAACCTTGAGCTCAATCCGCAGATCTGTGAAACTTTAATCGAACGTTCTGACCCCACACGGTGAAAGCGAACGTCTCAAGATGAACGCCGTCACCTGAAAATACCGTTTGATGCTAGTAGTCTGTCACGGCTTAACATTCGGGTGGGATTTTAGATTACATCCGGTAAGGTTTGGATCAGACTCGTTGTGTCTACCCGAAAATTGAGGCGTGACAAAATACTCGTACACGAGAAGCAGACAATGACCGATTGGTACGTCAGGGTTGATGGGGAGCAATACGGACCCTACACGTCCGAGCAGCTCAAGATGTACGCATCCGAGGGCCATGTGACTCGGGACAGTGAAGTGCGTCGTGGCACGGACGGTCGGTGGGTCATCGCCAGTCAAGTCAAGGGCATGTTTGCGGATGTTGTTGACTCAGCTCCTCCGCCACCTCCTCCCAGACCTTCGTCGGGCGCGGTATCGCAAGCGCCGACGAGCGCGGTATCGCAAGCGCCGACGAGCGCGGTATCGACCGAGAAAAGCAACGATGAAGTGACCCTCTACAGCGCCTCACCGTCCATGTTTCGCAACAACCCGGTCATGTTTGTGGTGTGTATTTTGCTCAGCCTGGTCGTAATTGGGTTGATCATTCTGCTTGTTTGGTACCTGCGCTGTTATGGAACGCGCCTCACGATAACGAACAAACGGACGAAATTGAGAACGGGTATTCTGTCAAAGCAAATCAACGAGGTTTATCACCGAGACGTGAGGAATGTTCGGCTAAGTCAGACTTTCCTACAGCGAATTTTTGACGTGGGTTCCCTCGAGATTTCTTCGGCCGGTCAGGCCGACGTGGAAATAGCCGTTTCCGGAATGCCCTCGCCGGAGAAGATGAAGGCGATCATCGACGAAAATCGCGGTTGAGTTGAAACTCTGCGAGCAGAAGTTTCGACACTCGGAGCGAGTCGGCCACACGCATGCGAATCCGGCGACGGACACTGTTATGCCGCTGGAACGACTTCTTCTTCGTGCAGCATATGGCTGCGAGTGTCGCGGCATACGTGTGAGTTTTCGCAGAGTTCGCCGCGAAGTATTTGAACGTGCCGCGGCGCATCGATGGCGACTTTAACGGCCTTGCCTTTCACAGCAACGATCCGCACGTTGATGTCGGATCCGATCACGATGGATTCACCTGGCTTTCGACTAAGTATTAACATGGCACTCTCCTTATACAAATGGTCGCCAACCCTCTACCGGCGGGATTGACTTGTTCCGTAACTGGGCGGCACCCTCCAAGCATTTTTTCGCTTGTAAAGTTGCTGGGGCTGCAGTGGGCCTGGACAAAAGCGGGGCAAATATGAGATCAGGCCGTGGGAGACTTGCAGATGCTTAATTCATGTAATTCTTGAAGCAAGCATTGCCAGTGCCGGTAGTCTAGAAACGTCGGCGCATCCAATCAAGATCAGTTTTCCAACCGATGCTATCAATGCTATCACCAGTGAAGAAAGTGCGTTCCTGCGCCTCCGCGAATTCAGCCAGGCCCAACGCCATCGCCCAACTTATCGATCTCCAGGATCACTTCATCGGGCCCGATTTCAATGATGCGGATTATGGCTGAGTTTCCTACCTCGATCGCTTCACCTTCTGCGCAGGTAAGAATTCTGTTGCACTCCAATTTCACGTCTGACGCCGAATGGATCATTGTCTCGTTCCTGACTGGTTGAAACTTGTTAACAGGTCCGCCGTCGCAACCAATCTAGGGACTGCTTAGCCAGATCGTCAATATCAGCATGGATTTTTAAATAACGCAACCAGAAAATGGTTGTGTCCACTTTTTCATGCTTACTCTTACCCTTACTATCACCAATCGGTATTTGCGGGTTACGGCGTTCACCTTGAGACTTTACGCTTTCACCGAGTGTGGGGTCAGGCTTACAG
>CBDUAB010000749.1:0-3276 GCA_965365045.1 uncultured Planctomycetales bacterium | reverse complement strand
GCGATCTGCGTTTTCCTGCCGAGGTGAAATCGACCGACACATCGAAACGGTGATTGAATTTCGCTCCGAAAGCGCGTCGGTCGCCCCCACCGAACGCACGAAAGCGCGGCGCCGAACTAGCTCCGGCGGCATCGGCCGACGTAGCGAAAAACAGGCGAGCAGAATTTCCCGGACGTTTTTTCTTGAATCGCACAGAGCAGGTGGATGCAAGAATGTCTTATGTGACTGAGCGAAAATTCGCGCGTCGACGACCATCGACCGCTGCTTAAGCCAGTTGGTGAGGCACGACGGTATGCGCATCGCGCCGCTCTGGCATTTAAGGCGATCTTGACCATACCGCAACCGTCTTCGTTCGCGGCGCTGTGAAAGGATATGACGGCGAATGTCAGTGCTGTCGAAGACGCATCGCAGACGGTTCCTAGCGTCGGTGACACCGTCCGAAGGTAATCGGAAAACCTGCGGCTGAAATGAGACGCCGGAATTCGAGTTTTCTCAGTGACTTTTGCCGTTCCACTGCGACATACTTGAATGGACATGCAAATCTGTCGCTTTCAGGGGCCGATATGGCGAATTGGAACGAGATCATAACGGACCATGGACCTGTTGTTGTCCGCGTTGCTTCCCGGATTCTGGGGAACGCAGCGGACGTGGAAGACGTAACTCAAGATGTGTTTTGCCAAGCATTCCAGCTCTGGGAAGAGCAAACCATCGAGAATTGGCCAGCGTTGCTGCGAAGCATCGCAACTCGGCGCGCTATCGACCGATTGCGACGTCGTCAACCGGTCGTTCCATTGCCTGACGATCTTCCGACAGACTCCGCTTCGCCGTCCGCTGACTTGGCAGAAAAAGAACTGGCGCACAGACTGCGTGTTGAACTGGCGCGGCTCCCCGAACATCAAGCCAACGTATTCGCGCTGCGATATTTCGAAGAGCTAAGCAACCAAGAGATTGCCGAGGCCTTGGGAATCAGCACCAGCAATGTATCGACGTCGCTCACCAAGGCGCGCGACTCGCTTTCTCACAGACTTGCCGACATCCGGTGTGGAGACGCACGATGACTGACAAAACTGTATACGATGAACTGAGCGAACCTCTACGTCGAGCCGTCATTGAATTGGTGGCGGAACCGGTGTCCCAGGCATCCGAAGAGCGCATCCTGACTGCGGCTCGCGCCCTTGCCGAAGACCCAACGTCGCCCGTTGCTTGGTCCTCGGAACGTAATTGGAGTCGGCGGACTCTAGGTCTTTTGGCCTTCATTTCCGCGACTTTGTTACTCGTTGTGTTTTGGCCTCGTGATCGAACTGCTTGGGCCGAGATCATTGAATCGATCGCTCAGAAGAAGTGGATTCAGGTGTCCGTGACAGGCCTCGACCAACCGAACAAAACCTGGTATTCGGTCGACCACGGAATTATAGCGTGTAGTAGTGAAGAGGTATTTGTTCTTGTTGATTTCGAGAATCACAACATCGATACGTTTGCGTTGAACGGACCTCATGGTCCGGCCCTCGAGGCAGGAAAAATCTACCGGACCGCGCTCACCGAAGACAATCGTAGCCGTATCGACTTCGCTAAGCGAAGTTTCGAAGCCATGTTGACGGGAAATGAACTCGGTATACCGGGTGGTGATGTTGAGATTCTCTCCCATCGAAAACGCGACGTTGTGCAAAGCGGCCAAAAGCTGATTGAACATCATTTCACAACCAAGAGCGGAGGTGACGACACTCGCCGGGACGTGACATTGCTGGTGGACGCCAAGACAGCCCTGCCAATATCACTAAAGCAATCTGAAATAGATGGCACCGAAGTTGTCCTTGTCGTTACGTATCCAGAAACCGGCCCCAAAAACATCTACGACCTTGGGGCACCACGAACCGCGGAAGTCGTTGACACGCGACCTCACGACGACGTGCAACGTGTCCTCGACGGTTTGCGTAAAAGTCGCACCGAAATGGATGCTTACTGTATCGTTGCCACGGAGGGCTCAAAACGGGAACCGTTGAGTGATGGGGCGACGGTCTATCGAATTTGGAAGCGACAAACCAAATGGAGAATCGAGAAAGTCCGAACCCGTGGACCAACAGATGGAATTCCAGAAGATACGGACCCGCTGCAATGGTGGCACGAGCATGTGACAAATGCTGATACGTCCATCGAAGCGATCAGCGATGGTAACCGAGAGTGCACATACAAACCGGTGGTCGGCACGGAGATGGATCCAAACAATCCCGGCTTCCGACTGATCAAGTCATACGAAAAAAAGTTCATGAGGTTCATGAGTCCGAAGGATCCGGGCTCGCAACATCGAACGTTAATCCCCGAATTCGTTGGATATCCTCGGTGTTCGAGTACGGATCTCGTGCTGGAACCCAATCCCAAGGACGGGCCCGAGAATACGATTCGTTTGGAGCGTAATTCACGCGAGAACAAAGTCCGCTACTGGCTGGACCCAAACCGAGGGTATCTCGTCATGCGCGCCGAGCACTTACAGCTTCGAGGTAGTGAATACGCCGTGTCCGGGTCTTCGGATACACTCGAAGTGGTCCAGTCACCGTCTGGCAAATGGCTTCCTACATTGATTCGAAAGAACGCTGGATCCCTGTTATTCCCCCAAGAGGCTTTAAAATCGTTACCGATAGAGCAAATCAAGAATGGTCTGTTTATGACCGACAAATCGTATCTTCGGTACTTTATCCGATTTGACGATTCGTTTTCAGACGATCTGTTTGTCATCGATGATCAGTAGATCAGCTGACGCGTTTCGTGACGCAGATTCGGGCTGACGCCGGTCTGGGCATGGCAACGAAAAGCCCAGAATTGGGCCACAACTAGTCGTTCCGCGAGACCTGTGGACGTACACGACGCGTCTTGTCTTGCAGAACGTCTCGAAAAGGAGAATAAGCTGCGTGAAACGGTGACGCCCGTGCCCACCGTTGAGCTTTCTGACCAACCATCTCCGATGGTGATTACTAAGCCCAGACATCGACATTTTCAAGCTGAGCTAAAGCGCGTCGGCGGCAATGACCGACGCAGCGTAATGGCATTAACGGTCAGTTTGCAGCTTTTTTCTATTGAACCGTGGAACGGACTAGTCGACGGTGATCAAGAATCAGTGAGATTCGATTTTCCACCTTCAGCTTCATCCATCAACAATCGACCTGCGAGCTGCGCGAAATCGACACGTGTCACTTCGTTACTGCCAGTACGGTCGATAGGTCTCTGGGGAAAAACAGGTGTTGGGCAGAGCGCCGGTTCGACAAGCTCGTTTTGTTCTTACTG
>CBDUAB010000748.1:0-3276 GCA_965365045.1 uncultured Planctomycetales bacterium | reverse complement strand
TAATCGGCCGGATATCGCGAAATCTGGTCGAATTGTGGTGGTGCTTCCAGAATGGCCCCTGTCGGCCGAATCGAAACCGGCACACGGGCTGTAGACCGTGAAGACCGTTGTCTAGCCGCTGCATCGCTGGCGACTTTGCCAGCTATTTCCGCGAATTGCCGACGAACTTCCGGACTGACGTTTTTGAGTCGTCCGGCCAGCCTTTGCATTGCGTCGCCATGTTGCCCTGTCGCTTGCGAAAGTCGGCCGACGAAAGCTGCGGACTCCAGGAAGTTCAAGTCCGCAAACCGGCCAATAATTGGATGTAACGTCTTGGCAATGACATCCACCGTGGCGTTGTCCAATTCCACGAACATGTCCAGCATACTGTTTACGACCTTGTCGCCGTCCGGGCCTTGTTGATATTGCGACCGCAGCACGAGAACCGCGCGTCCCGGCACGCGGTTTTTGAGCATCGAGCCTTCGTAAAATCCGTCGCCGTAAAAGATATGTAGGTTTTTGGTACCGTAGGCCAATTCCACTTTGCTAGTCGTCCCCGCCCCATCGGTTGCGCTGAACGCATACGGGCCAGTTCGCTGCAATTCAATTTGTGTCGCCCCCATCACTTCCCAAATGTTCACGACAACTTCGGGATTGCGAATCAAAAACAAATAGAGCTGATGATCGCATTCCATTGAGTGTTTCGGCATACGTCGATAAATCGTTGGCTTTGCGACGACATCCTGAATGCGGTTCCGCATCTCGTCGGTGAGCTGGTCGAAGGGAATCGCTCGAACTGCCTCCTCACGCGCTTGCCGACCGGTATTTCCGCTATTACGAAAACCGATCAAGTGCAGTTGCGCGTGCGTCGTCCGCGCCGTGGCAAGCACAACCAGCACGAATAGCAACCAGAAAGGCACATTGGTGTTTGGCGCGATACTGTGGCTGGTGCTTAAACATCGGCTGGGAGGGCGTTGAAAGCGGTCCCCCCCGGGCGAAGTCCAACGAGACATACGCGGCCTTTTCGCTGATTTACAGGGCCGCATTACGCAACGGACTTAGCTGGCAAGTCCGGCCCCTCGTTTAGAAGTGTCCATGTATCTCAGCATTCTTCGGATGCTCGACCATGTAAACCGTAATGATTTTGGCGTTCGTCACGATCACGTTCCGCGGGCTATTGCATAGAGCGCAAATAACCTCTCGAGCTAGCGAGGCATGCGATACATGCAATAGTGTGTGGAGACAAGCGAGATCACGAGACGAGTGCGGTGCATTCCAGCGAAGCGCGTTCCCGCACCCAGACGAGTGCGAGTTTCTGGATTGGCGTTGACGGACGTGACTCGGCTGAGGTACAAGCCTCCGCACTTTTCGTTAAATCTCTTCACTACATCCAACCTTTTTGTCGCGGGTCCTCATCGTGAGCGTGTTTAATTGGAAATTTGCCGCCGCTATTCTTACCTTCTCTCTATTGAATTCGCTGCCGTCCGTTGTGGCAGATGATTCGAGAGCGATCCCACTGTTATTGCCCGAGTTCGCGGAATCCACGAATAGTGCGGTAGTTGATTCGCGCGGATACGTCGTGGTCGGAGAACTGCAACGGATTCGCCGCGACGACGGGACTCGCCGTCTCGCCCTATTGGACGAATCCGGTTCGATAGCTGCATTCTTGGCACCTACTGCCCGCATAAATTTACGGCAGTATTTGGGGCAAACGGTGAGCGTTACAGCGCGAAGCGTAAATCGTGGCGAAGGTAAGGCCCCGTACGTGATTCCCGAGCGAGTTACTCCCATGGGGCCACGGAAATCACGGCCAGATGCTATAACTTTTGCGAACGCGAATCCGTCATCTGCCAAATCGGTTCGTCCTGCGGCAGGAATTGATGAACCCATCGGTAGCGCGGTCCGGCAGACCTCCGCGGATGTGGCCATCGTTGATGAGTCGCCCGTTTATGATTCCTGGGAGGTCCTCGGAGAAGGGGGGCTAGGCCCCGAACCATTTGAATACGGCGACGGAGGACATGCCGCGCCTCCTTGCGGAGGATGTGGGTTTCAATGCGGCGGCGGGTGCGGTGGATCCTGCTGCGGTCCGTGGGGCCGCCTGTTTGTGCGTGCCGAGTACTTGGCATTGAGGTCCAAAGGAATGGATATTCCCGCGTTGGTGACAACCAGCGACCCGGGAACCTCGGCCAATAACGCCGGTGTGTTGGGGTTGAATTCGACCAGCATACTGTATGGACGGAACGATATTCTGGATGACGGTCACTCCGGTTTCCGCATTCGTTTTGGGGCTTTTTGGGATCCCTGTCGCCGTTATGGATGGGAAGCTGAGTACTTTGGCTTTGGTGACGAAAGCGAACATTTCGAAGCGCGGTCCAATGGCAACGGCGAGCCGATTCTCGCGCGTCCCTTCTTTAATATGAATCCCCGGGACGACGGCGATGGCGATTTGGATCCGCCAGCACGAGAAGACTCTGAGCTGGTAGCGTATCCAGGAATCTTGTCCGGTATCGTCGCCGTGGATTCGCGGACGACGCTAGATTCCGCTGGTGCTCGTTTGAGATGGAATTTCTGTTGTAAGCAAATCGATTGTCACGATGGGTGCATCAATCCCTGCGGACCGCCACGCGGTTTTTCACGTGTCGATTTCGTGGCAGGCTATCGTTTCTTAGGCTTGCGAGACCAAATAACGATTCGCGAAGATCTGACGAGCGTGCAAGCAAACAATCCTGGACGTTTTGAAATCTTTGATCGCTTTCAATCGGAAAACGAATTCAATGGTGCTGAGTTCGGCTTTATTTGGGAGGGCGGTTGGCGTCGTTGGACCTTGGAGTGCATCAACAAAATGGCGGTCGGCAACGTTCATCAGACGGTAGCGATTGATGGCGGCACGATCATTTCTCCCTTGACGCAGCCGCAACAAACCTTTGAAGGCGGGTTGTTAGCACAACGATCCAACATCGGTGCGTATTCGCACGACGAGTTCGGATTGCTCAATGAAGTGGGTCTAACGCTCGGCCTCTACGTGACGCCCCGACTTCGGTGGACGCTTGGTTATACGTTCGTATACCTAAATTCTGTTGCCCGCGCCGGCGACCAGATTGATTTGGATGTGAACCCGGATCTAATACCGCCGGAGATTAGTCCACTCCAGGGCCCCTTGCGACCGCAATTCGCGTTTGAAGACTCGGATTACTGGATCAGTGGTGTCAATCTCGGGTTGGATTTGCGCTGGTAGTGGCGAGTGTTCATCACAGTGCGGGTAAACTCTCCCCGTCAGAGGGTGTAGGAACGCACTTC
>CBDUAB010000747.1:0-3277 GCA_965365045.1 uncultured Planctomycetales bacterium | reverse complement strand
TCAGTTCCGATGCTGGCAGCATCGCCCACGGGAAACTCTCATCTGCCGCTCGCCTAATGACCAACGATCATCGGCGTTTTGCTGGTAATCTGGTTGTGCCGCTGCATGGCGCGCGAGTTTACGGTATAAAATGAGACATGGATGGTGGGCGGATAATTGGGCCGGACGCAGGCCGTTTATCCGGTGCCCATAGAGAGAAAACGATACGCTTTAGGAACGTTTGGAGTTCGTTGATGAGTGACAATTTTCTTGGTGATCGTCGTCAAGCCCTGGAAGATTCCTTCTTTCACAAGAAGGACCAGGAGCTGTTGGCGAGACTGAAAGAGGCCGCCGCCGGCACTCAAGGTTTGCGCAAGGAATTAGCCGCGGCGACCGGTGTCGGCGATGTCGCTTTTCTTGACAAGCTCGTTGACCTCGGTATTCAGCCGGAAACGGCCTTGGCTTTATCGTTGGTACCGCTCGTTCAGGTTGCTTGGGCCGACGGTAAAATCCAAGAGGCCGAGCGAAAGGCTATCCTGTCGGCCGCCCATGACTCGGGTATTGGAGAAACTTCGCCCAGCTATGCATTGTTGCAAGACTGGCTGCAGAACGCTCCGGGCGAGGAACTTGAAGCCACCTGGCGCGGTTATGTGGAAGCGTTAATCGAGACGCTTTCCGCGCACGAGCGTCGCAATTTTTGCGAATCGTCCCTCAAACGCGCCCGCGCGGTCGCGGCGGTCGCGGGTGGCGTACTTGGTTTGGGCAACAAGATATCCGCATCCGAAAAGCGAGTCTTGGATGAACTCGCGACAGCATTTGAAACGTCGTGATGACCGCGACCCACTATGATTACGACGTGGTCGTCGTCGGCGCGGGGCATGCTGGCACCGAGGCAGCGTTGGCAGCCGCCCGCCTGGGTGCTCAAGTTGGATTGCTAACAACGAATTTGGACACCGTTGGGCAAATGAGTTGCAATCCGGCCATTGGTGGCATTGCCAAAGGTCAAATTGCACGCGAGGTCGACGCGCTTGGTGGCGCCATGGGCCAAGCGATCGATGCAACTGGCATTCAATTTCGCATGCTCAATCGTCGCAAGGGACCGGCGATGCACAGCCCCCGTGCGCAGGCGGACAAGAAAGCCTATCAGCACGAAATCAAACGCATCGTCGAAGAGCAAACGAATTTGAGTTTGCGTCAAGAGGCCGTCGACGAAATCCTTACTGAAACATACGGTGACGGTTTGCGGCGCGTCCGCGGCGTGCGTGTCCGTGGCGGCTTTGAGTATCGTGCGTCGACTGTAATTCTGACAACTGGTACTTTTCTACAAGCGCTGATGCACACCGGCGAAACAAAAACCGCCGGTGGCCGCGCCGGTGAAAGTACGAGCGGTGGCATCAGCGCGGCACTCACGCGCCTCGGGTTTTCGCTGGCAAGGTTCAAGACAGGAACGCCGCCTCGCCTGAACGGACGGACGATCGATTTTGCACGTTGCGAGATCCAGCCCGGCGACGACGATCCGCGACCGTTCTCTTTTCTGACACGTCATTTCGAAGTGGATCAGTTGCCATGTTGGATCACGTATACCAATGATCGCGTGCATGACCTGATTCGTGCCAATCTACACCGAGCGCCAATGTACAGCGGTCAGATCGAAACTAGTGGACCGCGCTATTGCCCTTCGATCGAAGATAAGGTCGTGCGGTTCGCGGACAAGCAGCAGCACCAGTTGTTTCTCGAACCGGAGGGCCGCAACACGCACGAGTATTATGTGAACGGCATTTCCACAAGCTTGCCGCGTGACGTTCAAGACCAATTGTTTCGCCTGATTCCTGGCCTCGAAAACGCACAGATTATGCGCTACGGTTATGCCGTGGAGTACGACTTTTGTCCGCCGGATCAGTTGTATCCGTCACTGGAAACAAAATCCGTCGAGGGGCTGTTCTTCGCCGGGCAAATCAATGGCACGACCGGCTACGAGGAGGCCGCGGCGCAGGGTCTGATGGCCGGCACGAATGCCGCTTTGAAGCAACAGGGGGCCGAACCGTTCGTGCTGGAGCGGGACCAAGCTTACATTGGCGTGTTGATCGACGACCTCGTAACGCGAGGTGTCGACGAACCGTACCGCATGTTTACGAGCCGCGCCGAGTATCGCTTACGATTACGACAAGACAACGCGGATCGTCGCTTGACGCCCATTGGACAGCGGATCGGTCTCGTTCAAACAGAACGCGTGGAGCAGCTTGAGCACAAGGAAGCTGAAATCACACGTCTACAGCGGTTGCTCGATACGCATCGCGTTGATGAAGTCACTTTGACAAAGTACTTGCGCCGGCCCGAAGTCACTTGGAATGTTCTTGCACAGCGTGTTCCCGAACTTGCAGACGTGGAATTGGAAATTGCCGAGCAAATTGTATTTGACGTTAAATACGCTGGTTACGTAAATCGCCAAGACGCCGAGGTCCTGCGCCTACAACGTTTGGCAAACAAGCGAATTCCGGCCCAACTGGATTACACCACCTTGCCGCACATGCGTAACGAAGCACGCGAAAAGTTTACCCATATTCGTCCGCTGAACCTTGCCCAAGCTGGCCGAATCAGCGGAATCACGCCCGCGGACATCGCGTTATTAATGGCGTATCTGGAACGAAGAAGAGACCGGTAATCCCGCAGGGCTGCGGGTTGCGAGTCACGGAGGGAATTCGATCATCCATACGGATCACGCCTGGACTCGTAACGAACCAGAAATCTGGGGGATTTAGGGCATATGGAGCGCCATGGGTTTGTTGCGCATCGCCATGAGGATTTGAATATCGAATATCGAGCAAGGAGTGATGAATGTAGAGGTGCCAGGGGACCGGCAACGGGCCAGCGTGAGAAATAGCAACGATGGCCAAAGTCACACATTTTGTTGTTGCATTCATTCATCCTTCGTCACTCCTTGCTCGATATTCGATATTCATCTGCTGCGCAACAGAAGCTCCAGCAACGATTTCGAGAAATTTACCAGCCCAGAGCCAGTCCCCTTTCCTCGCTACCGTTTTCGCTTTGATAAACTGAGAATGCTGTTCAACGTTCGTAGTCGTGTTCCTCCTTTCCAGCTAAGGCAAATGGCTAAGTTATTCTTGAACAGCTCCCTCACGTCTCACGGCGTTCGATAAGGAAGCCCGAATACGGAGAACAACGCATTTCAGCAGCCGACACAAAACTGATCAAACAGGCCCGCGGCGGAGACCGCATGGCGCTCGAGCGTCTGCTAATGGATTACGCCGACCAACTGCGAAGTCATCTGCTTCGCGGC
>CBDUAB010000746.1:0-3284 GCA_965365045.1 uncultured Planctomycetales bacterium | reverse complement strand
GCAAAGTCAGGCCAAGCCACAACAAAATGGAACGAACGCTTCGTTGGTCGCCGTTGGTGTTGGCGCGCACCAGCCAACGACCATAAAGTGGAATTGCGATCATCGACAGACCGCCCAAGCCAACTGCCCAGACAAGTTGGCTGGCATCGGCAGCCAACATGTACCTATACAACATTTGCCAATTGAAAAGCGTAAAGCTGACTGCTTCCCAATTCGCAAAACGTCCGGTTTGGAGATAAATTCCCCAACTGATAAAGTAGCCAACCAAAAACGTGGCAGTCATCATTACGGAAATCGACGCGACAAACCTGCGTCGGAAGCAGCGACGCGCGAACCAGTCACCCGCAATCCCGGCGACGTTGCTGGTTGTTAGCCAGAACCAGACAAGGTAAACGAGAGCGAGTAAGGCGGCCAAACCGCCGCCCCAAAGTGCGTGACCCGGTATGGCATGTGCCATCGCAACTTCGCTCGCCAGCCCCACGACAAACAGCAACGCCAGTGGCGGACTGCTCAACGTAAGTGGCTTTTGCGGATGGCGCTGAGCGGCAATTGCCATCGTCGTCGTCTCCGGCGGGGTTTTCGCGTGAGGAGATTGGGCAAGGAACGTCAATCAGCAAGTTTACATTTCCGCCGGAGCATTTGGATTTGTTTTCACCAACGGTGCAAGCCACGGTTGTTGGCAGGCGGTGTGCTAGTTATGGATGTGACGAAAATGCCGACATTTACGGAGTGCTTTTGCTGGGCTTTGTTGTCAAGTTAAGGAATTCATTCGTCATTTGTCATTCCTTAGTCATTAGTCCTTAGACATTAGTCATTCTCCTCAACGCCGCCCCAGGACCACGCACGCTGATTTGACTGGAGGTTTAATGTTTTCCAACAAAGCCTAGGTTGGTTGACATGCGCGTCTTGCCACCTAACATCAGGTGGCAACGTTATAACCGCGAAACCTTGCGATGGCAGTAATGTGTTGTTTTTGTCGACACATACGGCATCTCCGATAATTTTTAGACGACGAACGACTCGATGACTGGAAAATCGGCAGTAGTTCTCTTAAGTGGCGGCCTGGATTCGACCACGACGCTTGCCATGGCCCAAAATCGCGGCTACCGCTTGAACGCGCTGACGTTTCGTTACGGTCAGCGACACGAACTCGAAGTTGATTTGGCCAAATACGTCGCCGAGCGATTTGGTGTTGCACGGCACGCAGTTGTCGATATTAACTTGCGGCAATTTGGTGGCTCGGCCCTGTTAGGTGAATTCGATGTTCCCAAAAGCGACTCAGTCGACGAGATTGGGGACGAGATACCGATCACTTATGTGCCAGCGCGCAATACGATATTCTTGTCGATTGCCTTGGCGTTTGCCGAAGTCGTCCAGGCATACGACATTTTCATCGGCGTCAACACATTGGACTACAGCGGCTACCCTGACTGCCGCCCTGAGTACCTCGCCGCATTCCAGCAGATGGCCAACCTGGCGACCAAGTCCGGTGTGATGGGCGAGAGGATTACGATTCGCGCGCCCCTTATCAACATGACTAAGGCCCAGATTATCGAGCAAGGTCTTGCGCTGGGCGTCGACTACAGCATGACAACAAGCTGCTACGATCCCGCAGCGGATGGGAAAGCGTGTGGTCACTGCGACGCTTGTTTGCTGCGGCAAAAAGGATTCACGGAAAACGGAATTGTTGATCCGATTCCCTATGTGACACAGAATCCATGAGGCGATCATTGTGTCACAGCTATCTTGGGCTCAAAAGTGGACCTACAGCATATCACGTGTCATTGTACGATTGATTGCGGCCATCGTGTTTCGCGCGAGAATCGAAGGCAGCAAGAACTTTCCCTTAACTGGCGGTGGATTAATCTGCGCGAATCATCAAAGTTATCTGGACCCGATAATTGTGGGTATGGCATGCAACCGAGAGATGTGTTACGTCGCAAGGGAAAGTTTATTCCAGTGGACCATCTTGCGCTGGTTGTTGACATGGTACGACACGATTCCGATTCGTCGTGAAGGGTTGGGTTTATCCGCCATCAAAGAGGTTTTGCGACGGCTCAGACGCGATGAACTGGTACTGATTTTTCCCGAGGGCACGCGGACTGATGATGGCGAAATTGGGGAACTTAAACCTGGTTTTTGCGCTATTGTACGGCGGGCCAAGACACCTCTGATCCCGGTAGCCATTGACGGAGCGTATCAAATTTGGCCGCGCGATCGCAAATGGCCACGACCTGGCAAAATCGCAGTTTGCATCGGCGAACCAATCTCAGTTGAAGCGATGGACTCACTTGCGGACGAAGATTTGGTTGCGGAGCTATCGCGTCGAATGTTGGCTTGTCATGCCAGGGCGCGCCGGTCGCTGAGCTGACCAAGCACGATTTAATTGATGCGAACGACATCCTTTTGAATGGTCACTGACTTTGAGCGAAACCAAAGAAACGACGCAGGCGGATACGCTGGGTGGTCCCGAAATCGAACTACACGGCGTATCCGTCCGTTTTGGTGATGGACAATCCGCGTTGTCAGATTTGACGTTAAACTGCCAGAAAGGTGAGTTCGTTTCGGTTGTTGGTCCGTCTGGATGCGGCAAGTCCACGCTGCTGCGGGTCATTGCCGGGTTGCAACGACCAACGGCTGGGATCGTACAGGTCGGAGGCGATGTCTCGTCGGCGTATCAATGGCAAACTGGCTTTGTGTTTCAACAACCCACCCTGTTACCTTGGCGGCGGTTACTGGACAATATCGCGTTGCCGCTCGAGTTGCGCGGCATGTCGCGCGAAAAACGACGCGACGAGGCGCGCCGTGTTTGTGCGTTGGTGGGACTATCTGTTGACGACGAAGCGAAACTGCCGCGCATGCTGTCAGGAGGAATGCGAATGCGTGTTTCGCTAGCACGGACCCTGGTAACGCATCCAAAAGTCATGTTGCTCGACGAACCGCTGGCAGCGATCGACGACATATTGCGTAACGAATTACTCGTGGAGTTGGCAGAGCTTTGGCGCCAACGCAAGTGGACAACGGTTTTGGTTACTCACAACGTGGCCGAGGCGGTGTTTATCAGTCAGCGCGTAGTTGTGATGTCGCCACAGCCAGGACGGATCGTCGACGAGCTGCCAATTCCCTTTGAGTATCCACGACGACCCGAGTTGCGTGCCACTGCTCGGTTTGCGGAATTGACCGGGCGTGTTGCCGCGGCATTGCATGCGGCGGGGCGGGAGACCGCGATGTGAACCGTCCGAGCTTTGTACAACGCATCGCCTATCCTCTAATTGCGCTAGCAA
>CBDUAB010000745.1:0-3289 GCA_965365045.1 uncultured Planctomycetales bacterium | reverse complement strand
AAATCTGATGTGTTCTTGTAACGTCGTGCAACCCATGCACGATTCGAGGCATGTGGCAGTCAAGACAAGACACTTGGCTCGATAGTGGATGCCGCGTATGTGCGGCCGCCGCATCCGGCGCACGGTACTTCTCATGGCAGCGGAGGCACGCCTCAATATGCTCCGGACGGTCGGGGCCTCCGCCAAGCGGCGGACCCGCCTGGTGCGGGTTGTGACAGTCTATGCAACGGATCTCGCTGGTACACGCCCCACTCTGCAGGTCCAATGCTTCGGATGAATTCCAGGTGGCCGCCAAGTTCGGATATTTCGGCTGTAAGACCGCATGGCATTGCGCACAAATGCCGTTGGTCACATACGGGCTTTTCCGCGCGTTTTTGACCAAGTGTGCCGTCGCTTTGGGAAACCGCAAATCTTCACTGGTAGGAAGAAATCGTATCTCGCGATTCTCGATCGCGTGTTCACGGCCACCAAAATGGCAGCTCTCGCAACTAATCCCCAGTGTGACCAGCTCCGACGGTGGAAACGCATGGCTGTTGGCAGTCTGCCCGCGCGGCACAGGGTGGCTAATACGTGTAAGCGTGACGTCCCGCGAAGGAAAGCCAGTGAGCTGTTTCTGCAGACGCGCTTCGTACGGATAAGTGTTGTGACACCAAAGGCAGCTTTCCTGCCAGATGGGCCGAGAATTCCGCGTGTGAAAGACATAAGCATCGGTAAGCTGCCCAGCCGTATCGTATTCCGGACGCGCAATCGGCTCGTCGTATATCTCGGGAAACCATTGATTTCGCTGAATCCAATAAGCGAACGGAAGTTTCCGTTCCTCGGTGTAGATGGAGTCTTCGGGTGGCTCCGGTCCCTCAATCTGCACGCCAATATACATTTGGAAAATGCGCGACCCGACGGTTCGTGTCACTTTGTAGCGGCGAGCGAAGACGCCCTTGTGAAACACGGCCATGATGAAGTCGTCATCTTCCCGGTCGAATATTACGCTTCCGTCTGCATAGTCGACACTCGTTCCCGAGAAGTCACCCATCACGGTTTCCATCCCGGAGTTGCGATTCATCTTGCTGTGAGGATGATTACGCCACAGGTCATATTGCTCGGTGTGGCACTTACCGCACGCCTGGGGCCCCACGTAATCTTCCGCATGAATGTTGCTGTATGTGCCACTCAGAGTAGCAGTCCCCGTGTCGCTGGCCGAAAAAGCCGTCCCGTGGCGCTTGGTTGCGACACGCGGAGCGCGCCTACGGCCATTGTTCAGTGCCGGATCGGGCTTTGATAATGCCGCGGTCCGAGCCTCCGGTTTGGCAATGCCCCGCAGCCCAGCGGGTTTGTGAAACTGAAATCCCACGTTTTCACCACTTGTCGCAAAGTCGACGGTTCCGCCGCGAACGAAGGGCAGGCTTGCGCGATCGACGACGACGTGCATCCCTCTTGATTCCACGAAGACGTCGGTCGCCGCATTAACTTTTTTAGTGATGTTCAGATCGTAGCTAAAGCCAGCCGGGCCCCCTGGTTTAACGACCAAGCGCAGGTAAAAATCTTCACCCAATCGGTACTTCCGCCCCATGGAACGCAACATCGTTGCTGCTTTTTCCGTTACCTTTACGAGTTCGCTCTGTTGCGTCGGTGCGGTAGCGACATCGGCCGATGTGGGCGAGACCGTATCGGGTGTGGAAATGATGTCGTCTGATGGACGAGCGGAACGGACGATATCTCTCGTTGGGGGGATAACATCCGGCGCGGAAGGAACCTCCGCTGGTGTGGGAGAGATGGCATCTGGCGAGGGAGCGTGTTCACGCTCACCACAGCCGCTTGACAAACAGGCAAGAGCCAAGATGACGACGAAGAAATATCGTACACAAACTAACATCAGTCAGCCCAAATTCAGCGGCCAAACGGCCCTTTGACGCGGCAGATCCAAGACGCGCATTGATCAGTCCATAGGCGTAACAACATTGTAACAAGAAACTCCCATCCCTTTCCCATTCCGGTCATGGCGCAGCAGCTAATTCAAACGCCGCCGCGGCCCCGTGGCCGCGAAGAAATGCCATGAGTCGCTCTTCGCCCCCAACGAGATCGGCTGGCCCGGCGCATGCACAATGTCGGGGCCAAGACGCGCTATCACCTGCTTGCCATCGTGTTGGACGTACACGATTGTCTCGTGCCCCATGCGTTCCACGACGTCGACGATTCCGTCCAGCAAGGTCGTCGCGCTGCTCTCGATTTCGAGATCTTCAGGCCGGATCCCTAGAATAGCCGGCCCGTCCGGCAGCTTCGCGTCGACAGGCAAGGTTCGACCAGCATACTGGAACTGATCGCCCACGATTTTTCCAGACAAGAAATTCATCGATGGGCTGCCGATGAAGCTTGCCACGAATCGATTTACGGGCCTCGAATACAAGTTAAGCGGCGAGTCGACTTGTTGAATGACACCTTCGTTCATGACCACGATTCGATCGCCCAGAGTCATCGCTTCAACTTGATCATGCGTTACGTAGATCATCGTGGTCTCTAATCGGTTGTGCAGACGTGCGATTTCTGCCCGCATTTGCACACGCAGTTTGGCATCCAGATTTGAAAGCGGTTCGTCGAACAAGAATACTTGCGGCTGACGTACGATGGCTCGTCCTAAAGCGACTCGTTGACGCTGCCCGCCCGACAACGCACTCGGTCTGCGATCCAAGAAAGGTTCGATGGACAGAATCCGAGCTGCTTGGGCAACACGCTGCTCGATTTTGTCGCGAGCAACCCGGCGCATCCGCAAACCGAATGACAAATTGTCGCGGACCGACATGTGCGGATAGAGTGCATAGTTCTGAAAAACCATCGCGATGTCTCGGTCGCTCGGCTTCAAGTCGTTGACGCGGCGGTCGCCAATGAAGATGTCCCCTTGCGTGATTTCTTCTAGTCCGGCGATCATACGGAGCGTGGTTGATTTACCACACCCTGACGGTCCCACAAGTACGATTAGCTCGCCGTCATTGATTTCGAGATTGGCGTCACGGACCACGTGCTCCTGGCCAGGGTAAACCTTGTTCACGTTGATCAAACGAACGTCAGCCAAGGGACCACCTTATCAGCTTGGGTTCTCACGAAAAGGAGCAGGGTGCTTCCCGGTTCAGGAATGACAGACACAAGTTCCACCGTTCCGACGTGATACGGCTACAGGACTAGCCAGCCTCATATATAACCGGTCGGTATTTGGGAGGGGGAATAGGTTTGCCGGAATGTTGGGCGGCATCCAACCAAGCGGCCTTCGCTATTCCGACTTCCTTAAGTGCCTCTTCGG
>CBDUAB010000744.1:0-3292 GCA_965365045.1 uncultured Planctomycetales bacterium | reverse complement strand
GGTGAGTCGCCAACCGTCGCCAGTAGGCTTTCGCCCAAGTCGACGTCGACTTTGCGACAGGCAGCGCGGAGCTGCTCGCCGAGGTCGCCTGGTGTGGCATGCTCGGCGGCCTCCAATTCGTCCATCGCATGCAGCGCCGTCGTTGAGGCACCTCCGACATTCTGAATCTGTTGCGAGTTGCGGTATAGCACTTTCAGCACGGGTAGCGCTTGGCGACCGGCCGGGAGTTGGCCGCTCATCACGAGGGCGGGAAGCATGGCCATTGCGGTGTGGAATCCAACGTAGTCACATCCGCCAAACGTAACGGCATTCGCCAAAGCACTAGCTGCGACGAGTTGCTTGAGGTTGGTCTCACCCTTAAGGATCTTCGTGGCAAGGACAGGTTGCAGCTTTTCGGCGGGCACATTCCGCATCAATTCCACCAGGCTTTTGTACTCACCGAGCGGGATCGAATCAGAACCTTGTTCGGCAAAAGCCGTCGAGAATCCAAGGTCATTGGCCAGGGTGGTACCTAGTCCGGCGGCCAGCATACCGCGACCGACATCGGACATAAACGCGCGACGGTTCGTGGGAGTCATGGGATTCTCCGTTGGTTAGGACTGAAACAGACTGTTCGAGGAATCGCTCAAATGTGAGCGCCATTAATATTCCGACCAAGTTTTCTCGTAGTGATGGCTTCCAGCCGCCGCAGGTTATCGTTTTGCGCGGCGGCTAGCAGTCACCACTACGAGCAACTCGGAAAGTTAAACCAGTTGCACTACCAGTATCCATATCTAAAGAACGCAAAAGCGTTACAGGTAAAAAACTCCCCAAAACACAGTGGCTGGACGGCAGTGGCATCGCGCGATTGGCCCACTCTGTCAGAGCAACGTCTGCGCGCGATTCCCTGCTACTTTCGAGCGGTTGGCGTGGTTTCGAAAACACGCATAGTACACGAAAATACTTCCGTAGGCGAAAGCCACCGCGATTTGCAACATCATTAACAGCATCAGTGTAGAGGACATGCTTTCCCTCCCATTTGCCTGGACTGGCGCAATAGATGCACCGACCAGTAGACCCGCGAAATGAACACAGCCCGACACCACCAAGCGTATCAGCGTCGTACAAGAGACATTCGTTCTCTACGGCTTTGATGAAGTCCGATACAGTTATCGAACCCGGCACGGCCGCGACCGCGTCGGACACGTGGTGCTCGCCGATTCGGCAATAAAGTTCCTTTCTCTAAAGGTTCCATGCGTAAATGGACATCCGGACACGACAAACTTTTTTTCTAGCGCGGCATCCGAGTCGAGCATCGCTTATAATCATGCTGGCGCGACAGAGTCTAAACCGGACGATTCAAGTAGGCCGGAACAAGTTCGCCAAAACCGATGCCGGAACTGCACAAACGGCGCGCTGGCAATTCTCAGCGCGCTCGGATCGATGATTCGGTTGGCGAGCTCAGTTCCGGCGATACGCGCGTTTGTTTGTTCCGGCCTACAAATTCTGGCGCGACAGAGTCTAAACTGTTCTCTTCAAAAGACGTGGCATGGCTGAACCAGCAGTTGATTCCGGCACACTGGAAGAACTCATCGTTCGGTTGAGCCAAGGCGACGATGCCGCATTCACCGCGCTTATCCGTCACAATACGGTGCGCCTTGAATCGCTTGCCCGTCACATGCTACGTGGATATCCGGCGTTGCGACGATGGGTCGAAACAGATGACGTGCTACAGAATTCTTTCATGCGGCTCATGCGGGCGCTCGAGAAAGTGGAAATCGAGTCTCCTCGACATTTCATGGCACTTTCGGCACTACAGATCCGGCGTGAACTGATCGATCTGGCGCGTCATTACTTTGGGCCTGCCGGCCTTGCGGCGAATCAGGAAAGCCACGCTGGCGTCGATTCGAACGGGCGAGTAAATGTGGATGTCGCTGATTTGTCGCACGAGCCGAGTACGCTCGCCCAATGGTGCGAGCTTCACGAACAGATTGGTTCGCTTCCAGATTGCGAGCGCGAGGCGATTGACATCTTATATTACGATGGACTGAGCCAGGCAGAAGCCGCGAAAATGCTCGGCGTGTCAGTCCGCACCGTCCAGCGCCGCTGGCACAGCGCGTTGTTGTTGCTTCACGAGAAGGTTGCTGATCAGTGGCCGGAGTTTTAATAAATCACAAATTACAAACAAATCACGATCACCAAACTGCCAATTACGAAAACAGAACTGCAATACCAGGGATTTGTGGAATTGGGATTTGAAATCTGTTTGGGATTTGGTGCTTGGGACTTGGAATTTAAGCATGTATGGCTGAATCTGAGCAACTCGCAGAGCTGTTGATCCGTTGGGAGGAACTTCGCCAGCAAGGTGGCAATCCGTCTGCTGAACAGTTGTGCTCCGATTGCCCTCAGCTTGTCAGCAGACTTAAGCGGCGCATCCGCGTTATGCGGAAGATGGAATCGGTGCTGGGTATCGCTACGACGGCGAGCGACGGTCGGGCGTCAATCTCCGAGTTGATGTCCCCAAGCCGCTTCGAGTTGGACCGGCCGCTGCCGACCATACCCGAGTACGAGATCGTCGACATCCTGGGCCGCGGCGGCATGGGTGTGGTTTACCGAGCACGGCAACTAAAACTTGGAAGAACGGTCGCGGTCAAGATGCTCGACGCCGCACTGACCGGCACACGGCAGCTCGAACGATTTCTCGACGAGGTACACGCCGTCGCACGTCTACACCACCCCAACATTGTGCAGATTTTCGATTTTGGCCAAGTGGAGAACGTCCCATTCTTCTCAATGGAATTCGTTGATGGTGGCAATCTCAAAGATCGCGTTGCTGACGGACCGCTCGACATCGAGGAAGCGATACGCCTAACGGAAATCATCGCACGCGCGATCCACTTGGTGCATCTTGAGGGATTCGCTCATCGCGACCTCAAGCCTGCGAACATATTGCTCACCGTGGATGGACAGCCAAAGGTTACGGATTTCGGTCTCGTCAAGCGGTTCGACGACAAATCGGGGCCTACGACGGAATCGGGACATACGATGCCAGGCGAGATCATTGGTACGATCGGCTATATGGCGCCGGAACAGTTGGATCATTTGCACGCCAAAATCGGTCCACGAACAGACGTTTACGCGTTGGGTACGCTTCTTTATGAAATGCTTACCGGCGAACCACCTTTCGCGTCCAATCCCGCCTTGACGCTCCGGCAAGTGTTGCAGGATGACGTGCCGCTGCCGACGCGCGTGCGGCCGAGCGTGCCGCGCGACGTCGAGGCGATCTGCCTAAAGTGTCTCGAGAAAGACGTCG
>CBDUAB010000743.1:0-3292 GCA_965365045.1 uncultured Planctomycetales bacterium | reverse complement strand
GGAAAGCCACCCGCTAGCGAAGCAACACCGGCAAACTTCTCAGGATTGGACATGGCAACTCGCAATGCCATCGTTCCACCGGCATTGAATCCGGCCAGAAAAACGCGCTGCGCGGCTATGTTAAACCGTAATTGGGCCGCGGCAATGCAATCCAAGATGCTTTGCTGGGCCTGTTCGATCTGACACGGCGTTTGCTCCCACGAAAACCCCCGCTGCCGGTCGTTGCCCGCGCAATTACCGCTGTCCGCACAATCACCGCTGCCCGCAAGATCGTTGCCGCGCGGTGCGATCGACGCATAATTACGTAGGCTTATCGAAGGCATGACACGACGTAGCTGTGTTTCACTATCGCCCGAACCGTGTAGCCAAACAATGAGCGGATACCCATATTTTGGTTCGTAATGAAGTGGAGAAAAGGTCGCAAACTTGGTTCCACGACTTGGCAGCGAAAGAGAGTACTTCGCTTCGAAAACTTGGCCATGTGCTGGATCAGCGGGTGCACTGCTGGCGCCTTTGCCTAGACAGATGTCAATCCGATTCATGATTGCCCCTTGAAAAATCAACACTAGCCCGACGCGTGAGCGAGGGACACTAGTGTATAATATAGCCTCGTGGAATGCCTAACCTTGTGTCTCTCGCTCACGCGTCGGGTTACCTGTTGCGATCTATCCCTAAACTAAGGCATGAAGACGCACGAGTGAACAATTGTGCGTTCCCGATCTTCGTTTCTCCCGCGCGGCCTGCCAACATACCTGACATTGAAATCAGCGACAAGACAGGCCTCGGGCAAGTGCTAGCAGCGATCGGTTGCTCGAAAACGCGATCCTATGCCTCCATCAGCTCTTTTGTTTTTGCGACGAGCTCCTTGACGGCATTGACGCTGTTCTGAAAGTCCGACATTTCTTGAGAATCAAGATTTAACTGAACAATTCGCTCCACGCCATTGGCGCCCAAAATCACGGGCACGCCGACGTAATAACCACCGACGTCGTATTCCTTGTCACAATAAGCTGCACATGGAATCAGTCGTTTTTTGTCGCGAACGATGGCTTCGACCATCTGAGCACAGGCGGCGGCGGGAGCATAATAAGCGCTGCCGCTCTTGAGCAATCCCACGATTTCCGCACCGCCTTTTCGCGTTCGTTCAACGATCTCCGCCAGCCGCGACTCGTCCAACAGACGCGTGACCGGAATGCCGCCGACCGAAGTGCAGCTAGGCATCGGCACCATCGTATCGCCGTGCCCGCCCATAAGCAGCGCCGAAACGTCTTCGACACTGACTCCGAGCTCCATCGCCAAAAACGTTCGATAGCGCGCTGTATCCAAAACACCGGCCTGTCCTATCACACGCTGCGGTGGAAAACCGGTCACCTTCAAGGCTTGCTGTACCATCGCGTCCAAGGGGTTACTGACGACAATGACGATCGCGTTCGGACTCGAGTTCTTGATCTCCTCGGACACCGAGCTCACGATCTTGGCGTTCGTGCTCAACAAATCGTCACGGCTCATGCCCGGTTTACGCGGAATGCCGGCTGTTATGACGACAACATCGCTGTCGGACGATTCTTCGTAGCTCGTTGACCCAACGATATTCGCATCAAAGCCCATGATCGGCGACGACTGCATAAGGTCGAGCGCCTTACCCTTCGGCATGCCCTCCGTCCGAGGAATGTCGACCAGTACGATGTCGCCCAATTCCGCGGCGGCACACCAGTGGGCCGTTGTGGCGCCGACGTTGCCCGCTCCGATGATCGATACCTTTGCACGACGCATTTTCTCTGTCTCCTAGAACTTGAGGATGGGAAAATGTGAATATGAGCCCCGGCGCAACATCGTCAAGTAGTCTTGACATATGAAAGATCATTTATTGCCCCGTGTCATCAGTGACAGCCGCTGGATCGTCGGCGTTCAGAGCGTGCCGCGGCACCCGATGCGATTCAACTGCGGCGTCTTCTTACGTCAAGATACCCACGACACAGGCCGTCATGAAGGCGGCCAAGGTTCCACCCAACATAGCCCTCAATGCCAACCGCGCCAAATCCTGTCGCCGTTCGGGAGCGATGCCACCGATGCCGCCGAGTTGGATGCCAATTGAACTAAAGTTAGCAAAGCCACATAGGGCGTACGTCAGAATTAAAACCGTGCGCGGTTGCAACTGGACGCCGGACCCGGGCTGAATCCATCTGCCCAACTCAGAATAGGCCACAAACTCGTTGGCAACCATTTTCTTTCCCAATAATTCTCCCGCATATAGGCAGTCGCCCGATTCAATTCCCATCAGAAATGCGAAGGGTGCAAACAGATAACCGAGACCGGCGGAAAGCGACCACTCTAGGTCCCGAGGCGCCCCATCAACCCCCGGCAAGAAACCCTCGATGCGGTTACCGATCCAACCTATGCTGCCATCGATCAACGCGATCATTGCGAGGAATACGATCAACATGGCCCCGACGTTCAACGCTAGCTTAAGCCCGTCGGTAGCTCCCGACGCGATCGCGTCGATCACATTGACTCCCGAACGCTCCACGTTCAACTCCACACGGCCCAGGGTCTTGGGCCGCTCAACTTCGGGCTGTAATACCTTGGCAATTAACAATGCCGCGGGTGCGGAAATGACGGACGCCGTGACAAGGTGCCCAGCGTCAATCCCCATGCCCACGAATGCTGCTAGAACTCCGCCGGCGATCGTGGCAAACCCGCCAACCATTATCGCCATCAATTCCGATCGCGTCATCGAGCTCACATAAGGCCGTATGACAAGCGGAGCTTCGGTTTGACCGACAAAAATATTTGCGGCAGCTGACAAGCTTTCCGCGCCCGACGTGCCCAATGTCTTTTGCATCACTGACGCGCACAAGGCGACGACCGGTTGGATAAGACGCAGGTGGTAAAGCACCGACATGAGCGAAGAGAAGAATATGATGGTCGGTAGGACCTTAAAGGCAAAAAAGTGCTCTTCGAATCCTTCGCCAAACACAAATCCGGAACCGGCATCAACATAATCAAGCAACGATTTAAAAAAGTCGCCAAGTGAGGAGAAAAAGAACTGTCCATAAGCCGTTTTCAGGATCAACACGGCGAGCCCAAATTGCAGTAGCATGCCCCCAGTGACAATTCGCAAATTGACTTTTCGCTTGTGAGCGCTCATCAACCAGGCCATTCCAACCATGGAGAACAAGCCAACGACACTCATCATTCGTTCCATTACGCCGCTCTCCGACCGTGGCTAAACATCTACGACACCCGTATTCTTAGATGTGCAAACCTTAACACATCAATTTGCACTGCCTAG
>CBDUAB010000742.1:0-3293 GCA_965365045.1 uncultured Planctomycetales bacterium | reverse complement strand
CCTGGCGGCGCGCAAGCAATTGGCCGCGTTAGGCAGTCAGTAACTCAAGCTGAAGACGCCAGCATTCTTTGTGTCATCCTGAAGGAGCCTCGGCGACTGAAGGATCCACCAACCAAAGACAGATACCAGACACCCGACTTTTTGGGGTAAGCTGGATAGTGCACGCAACACAAACACGGAAATGTCATCCAAGCTCTTTCTTTTCGGTTTTGGAATTCGTGTCAAGCAATTCCCGCTACTTTACGCAGACTGTCTCAAAAAAAGGGGTCAATAAGACGAGTGAGGAAGGCTCTGGCACGGGTGTCAACAGGTAGGCAGTTCTGACAAACCCGGATTCGGAGTAGGCAATGATCTGCCCCATGTCGTTGATGCCATTGGCACGCGTGAGGGTGATTCCCAGGTTTGGGTCGATCAGGCCGTTCAGGTCTAATAGACCGTCATCCTTACTCCAAAGAAACGCGAGCTGATCAGAGCCGGGTTCATATCCGACGACCTGATCGGAATTATTTAACGCCGTGGCAAAGGTCCTAGCGTTATCCCATGAAGGAATGTTCCCTGCCGAGTTGACTTCCGTTTTGTTTGCGTGATTCAGATCCGATGGGGTGCCGTTTCCGTTCCAAAGCCAGCCTTGGGTGGTTGCTGTTGTTACGGGGTCACCACCAAGGTCCAAGACCTCCTTATTGGACATCAGGGTATGATAGGCGCCACCAGTGGTAGTTTCGCTCACATCGGTCGTCTCCCCGTACTCGAAGAACCCATTTTGGCCAAAGGCTGCCAGGGGCCTTTGGTCAGGGGCAAATTCCTGCGGTATCCTCTGAGTATCTGGATTTGCTGAGCTTTCATACAAACTATTAGCGAGACGCAGCAGTTCCTGTCGAGCCACCAAATGTTAGAATTACAAAACTCGTACACGGCGCTACCGAAAACACTGGACGAACCGGCCTTCCATGAACAACATCAATTCACCGATTCCAGCAAACACCAGTTTTCGTGAGTACTCGATGGGCGTAAGGAAATGATGTCAGGAATCGTTTATCGAAAGCTCGCAATCATCCTTGCTCTTTTTGCATGGCTCATTTGCGTCGGGCAAGCGAGAGCCGCGGATACCGTGTTTCGAGCCGGAGCCGCGACCAGCAACATCACGCCACCGTTGGGCGAATTGATTGTCGGCGGTTGGCAACCGATTCCAGCCACACATATTCACGACGATCTCTACGCGCGCTGCCTCGTTCTTGACGACGGAAAAACGCAGCTGGCATTCGTGCTGTGCGACAATGTTGGAATCCCCACGGAAGTGTTCGAGTTGGCCAAGGACCAGGTCCATAAGGCAACCGGCTTGCCGAAGTCGCATCTCCTCATGGCATCGACGCACACACACTCGGCAACGACCGCTCGTGATCCGAGAAAAGTCATCCGGCAAGATGAATTGACCGAATATCAGAAGTTTCTTGCTCATCGCGTTTCAGATGGCGTGCGCCGAGCGTTGAATCAGCTGGAACCTGCTCGAATTGGATGGGGACATGTTGATGAACCATCCGAGGTATTCAACCGCCGCTGGTATGTGACGGATTCGAGTTTGTTGTCGAACCCTTTTGGCGGCATCGACCAGGTGCGCATGAATCCGCCGCGTGGCAGCGCGGCCTTGGAGCGTCCAGCGGGACCGATCGATCCTCAGATCTGTTTCATCTCCGTGCAAAGTGTTGACGGGCGGCCGATTGCGCTGCTGGCGAATTACTCATTGCACTACGTCGGCGGTGTTCGTTCGGGCGACGTGTCGGCAGACTATTTTGGATACTTCGCGAAATCCATCGAAAGAAAGCTGCTGGCAACCGATCAGTCACCACCGTTCGTCGGAATGCTTTCAAACGGGACCAGTGGTGACATCAACAATATCAATTTCCCCCAGAAGGATTCGGAACGGAAGCGTTATGCGAGGTATGAGAAGATGCAAGAAGTGGCAGAGACGGTTGCCAGCCGCGTGCATGAGGCACACCAGCAGCTAAGGTTCCATGACTGGGTTCCGCTGGCCACGGCTACAGCAGAACTGCCACTTCGCGTGAGAAAACCAACTCCGGAAATGCTGAAGCATTTTTTGAAAGTCACCTCCGCGAATGATGACTCCGCCCGAGGCCATGTTCGCGAGCGAATTTATGCGGATCGAATTGCAAAACTGAAAAACGCTCCCGACGAAATCCGTGTGCCGCTGCAGGCGGTGCGCATCGGTGATCTTGGCATCGCGGCAATTCCGTTCGAGACGTTTGCCGAGATCGGTTTGGAATTGAAAGACCGCAGTCCCTTCGATCAAACATTCACGATTGAACTCGCCAACGGCTCTTATGGCTACCTGCCAACGCCCCGGCAACATCGACTCGGCGGTTACGAAACCTGGCTGGGCACGAACTTTGTCGAAGTCGAAGCATCAACGAAGATCAAGCGGAAGCTATTGGAGCTACTCGGAGATGTGGAGTCGAAGCCATCGCAAGGGCAGGGCAAATGAACCAGCGAAACCACGATCGTCACCAGGAACTTAACAATGAAGCTCGAGCTGAGAAAACCCAAGCTGACGTCCACCCCGGCCCAATAGGGCAGTACTGGATTCAGTATAGTTGCAAAAAACGACGTGTAGGATGGACATTCCTGTCCGTCTATTGCAGGCTCAAATGTGCAATTATTCATTGTTGCTAAATGCCACGTTCCGTGACACCTAGCACCAGGTATTGAACGACCAGTCCATCGCGATATCGACGGACAGGAATGTCCATCTTACGGAAACATTTTGCAACGCTGGGGGCAACCTAAACTCGACATGTCGCTTCCTACTCGCCCAGGCACCATTTGCAAGCGAGCCCTGAGATTTGGTAAACTGAATTGTGTTCCGCGTGGCTACGCTACGTGCGTCGGTGACCGCCACGCCTTCTGCCGTGCTAACCGGAGGACTTGTCATGAAGTCAATATCATGTGTCGTTCTCGTCCTACTATGTTGTGTGTTTACGGCGATGGCCGTTCCTGCGCAAACAGAAAACCGTAACGTAGACACCACATCTGCTGATGTTGACTCGTTGCTCCGAGAAAGTCGCGATGCGTTTAAACAGATATTGGCAATCGCGAAAATGCAATATGAAGAGCATAGCGTGTCATTGGACGGCGTCCTACAAGCGTCAATTCAGTTGCTGGACGCAGAGCTTCAATTGGTCACGTCGCGCGACGAACGCGTCCGTCTTCATGAAAAGCGAGTAAAGAACTTCAAAGAACTGGAAGATGTTGCGCGGAGAGGCCATGACGCAGGCACCGTG
>CBDUAB010000741.1:0-3294 GCA_965365045.1 uncultured Planctomycetales bacterium | reverse complement strand
CCGTTTTGCACGGCAATCGCGATGAACGCAGGCAGCTTGCGGTCAGGGTCCTCTGAAATAGTCAGATTGTCCAGTGCGTTGCGCACCAGGTCGAGGCGACTCGGTCCGTCATGCGTAACTAGAATGGGCGCTTTCGTGCCGTCTTCGTAGGCGGCTGGTACGTAGACGAATATCTTTCGCTCTTCACGCACGGGCTTCCTGGGATCGAGTGTGGAATCATCGCCGCGGAAGATTTTGCTGTCTGCAAGGCGCATCGAGAACTCAAAGTATTTTCCCTTGGGATTGCCCTGGTCTGTGAGATCGGGATCGACCGCGTAGTCGGGGCCGATTACGAAGTTACCATTGCCTGACGTGCCGGGATTCTCCGTATAGCTCTCGGCGGGAATTGCCGAGTGGGATGCCAAACCAACGAAGGCAATAGATAATAAACTGCAGACGAAACCTGAAGGGAACTTTGATTTCAACAACATAGCGACTCTTTGCCAAAGTGTGTTCCTGCTCCCAGAACGGATGCTCAACGGGAGCGTAGCTTGCCAACATCTGCGAAGATATTATCCACGATTCGAAGATCATCATCCACTGTCGTTGTATACGTTTTGCCGTCGTAAGTCGTGGCTTGGCCAAAACGAGTTGGCGCCCAGGTAATCGCAATACCGTTCAATGAAGCTGAGCTAAAGGCTGTGCGCGGGTCTCCTGACCCCGCACAATGTGTTGACCGAAGGTCTCCCGGTGCAATCGGTTGAGCTGATTCGGAGAGACCTGCGGTCGGTGAAGCGGCGGGGTCGGGAGACCCGCGCCGAGCGTTTGTTTGAATGGTATCGCGATCACCGGATTGCCCAACAACTTCGCTTGCGCCGACGTTCATCGCCAATGGTGCTCTGGGAATTCGCTGATTGGCAACGGGACCTGCCGCTGCAACGCCTTGCAGCCAGTTGATTCCAACCACGTTCAGGTCGCTCGCGTTGACCTGACGATCACCGTTGAAATCGCCTCCTTCCCAGCCGATTTCGCCGATCGTTTGCCAGTTCAGGCCGACTCGATTCAGGTCGGCCGCATCGACTTTGCCGTCCAAAGTGGCGTCGCCCATAAACGATCCGATAATGCTTTCGACGAGGAAAGTTACATCCGACTGACCCACAAGACCGTCACCGTCTAAATCAAATTCCGTCGACATATTACCTTCGTTGATCGCCCCGAACAGGGCGTTAATGTCCGCGGCGTCAACCGTTCCGTCTCCAGTCAAGTCACCCGGAACGGTACTGAAGTTGACGGTTCCTGGCGATGGTGCGGCAGCCACCCAACTGCTGGCGGAGTTGCCGAACGATTCCGCTCCGCCACGCTGCAGCGAATCACCGAAACCGCTGGCCGAAATTGGCCACGGACTAAGATTGTCGTAGAGCAATTCGTCCTCGTACAAACGAGGAATCAATGTCGGTTCCTCGGCCGGCGGCTCATCCGGACGCTGCAATTGAACGCGTTCGCCATTGTCGCTGAGTTGGCCCGCATAGCCGCCCAATATCATCACGCTGTCATCGAGATTGTATTGTGCGCGAAAGGCACTGAGTCGATCCGCATTTTGAAGATCGCCCGGATCGAACGAAATGACGACCAACGTGTCACCGGCACCAATCGTCACGTCATCAGCGAATTCAAAATCAATTCCGCCTCGGATTCGCCAATCCGTCAGGCTTTCGGCCGCATTCGTCGGGTTGTGAATTTCGACAAACTCTAAATCGCTGGGCGTTATTTCCGGATCCGCTTCCAGCGCTGCCGCGGAAGGGTCTCCCGGTTGATAATTCACTTCGCTAATGACGAGCGGTCCGATGCGCGGTTCACTGTTGTCACTGCCCAAAGTCAATTCACTCATCGGCGCAAGACGGCCTGCGCCGTTGGGAACTCGTCCGAACGCTTCACCGTTGCGTGAAGCGCCGAAATGCACATCGTCCACGAACGACGCAACGCCATCGTTTTCATCTGGAACGATTAGGTAGACGTCATCTCCATTGGCGCCGCTCAGTGCGAAATCATTGGCACCAGGGTTTTCCGGGATTGGATTGAAGTCGTTTTCGTCAAATACCAAGTACGCTCCCGCTGCGAGCATCGTACCGGAAGGAATCTCATACTTGCGCAGGTTTCCACCAGCGTCACTTAAGAACCACCCACCAATGTCAATCGCCGTGTCCGTGGGATTGAAGAGTTCGATCGAGTCCGACAGCGTAATCGGTGGATCCGTGTGGGCAAGAATCTCGTTGATTACGACGCCGATTGGCTCGACGCCGGCACTTCCGGGCGAACCGCCGAACCTGGTGCTTCCGCGCCAGGCGTAGTACTTGCCGAAGTGCTCGCTCGGCGTGCCCATCGGATTGGACAATTCGATCGTGCCACCGGCGCCGTCGGCCCGCTCAGGCCACGGATCGTTGTCGTTGTACTCAAAATCGAGGATCGTATTGCCTGAGCCGTCCGCAAGCGACAGTTGCTCACCTCCATTGGAAAGTCCTCCCGACCACTCGCCCAAGACATTGGCGGACGATCCATATCGCTCTTGAAAAGCAGCCGCATCTTCGACGACGACGGCAAATTCACCGGGCCCCAAACTTGCCACCGGAAAAGTGAACGTGATTCCACCGGAAAGTGAAAACCCACCCACGTTGATTGTCTCGGACGGATCGACGTTTTGAATCTCGATAAACTCAAATTCATCGTTGTCAACACCCGGAAGTGCCGTCAGTTCGTCGTCCGTGGGTGCGTGGGGATTGTAGTTGATTTCCGTGACGGCAATACTGGGCGCGGTTGGCGGTATCACAATGAACAGTGCTTCGTTCAAGGCGCTCCACTGGCCGGCGTCGAGAATGCGGGCCGCTACTACCGTTGTTTCCGTAAGTGGATCTGGCGGCGAGACTGCGAAGTTGCTCGCAGTCGCCGCGATCGATGTGATGCCCGTGACCGGATCGTAGTCGCGCGGATCACTGCCGTCGGTGGTGTAGTAAATCGTCCCCGTTCCCGACATGAGCAAGTCAAAGCCCGCATTGACGGTGCCACCGTGTTGATTGAATACGGGTGCGCCAATGTCGGGATAGAGTGGTCCTGGGGGACTACCGGGTGCTTCGAGTCGTACGTTACGCAATTGGTCGAGGACGATGTCCGAGCGAGCGGCAAAAAACGTATTGACCATCGTGTCGATTGCGTTTTGCCAGTGGTCCTTCGTGAAAGGGTTGTTCGTACGGCTGGGGTGCGCGTCTCGAATGTCACTAGCTTAAGCGTAAGTTCTTGGGCCACATGCGTTAAGCAACGCTA
>CBDUAB010000740.1:0-3305 GCA_965365045.1 uncultured Planctomycetales bacterium | reverse complement strand
CAGGCACGGAAACAAGTTGGAGCGCCACTTCCTCACGCAATTCAGGCGTCCAGCGCTCATTGTTTGCATCAATTACGGATAGTGCGCAGGCCGCGCGAAGCCGTTCATTTGTCGAGTTATTACTTTCCGACTCCAGCACGCTCCACAGGTGATCTCCAACGTCTCCTTGATGATCGACGAGAAAACGACTGATGAACGAAACTTCATCCGCATTTGCTTGGTGAATCAGGTAGTCCGTCACGTTGTCCAAGTGAGGTTCATTGGCACCCCAATGGATGAGCACCAGGCTTGTCCTCAGCTTCTCTGTGTCACTAAGTGACGGATAAGCGCCGCGAAGCCGTGGCGCTACCCAGCGACGCAGGTCCTCCGCCTCGGTAATAATACTTGGCAATGAGCTGATTTCGGCTTCCTTGACACGGCTGACGAATCCGTCAGCAACGATTCTATTGCGCACAAAGAGTCCGATGCACAACAGCATGATGAGGCCAGCAAGGCGAACGCCGTGAAACCGACTCGCCCTGCCCATCATCGTTCGTTGGGCCGGGGTCCAATCTCTTTTCCGAGTGAACAGCCAAATATTGAGGAATTCCCACCAATGTGGCAATTGTCGATTCGCACGCTTAACGTGCCACTCCGCGGAGGATTCGGCCAGACGTAACTCGGCGCGACCACGTCGGGTCTCCTTCTGCTTTCCCGTCAACCAATCTCGAAGCGGGGAAACCAAGTAGTCGTGCGTGAGCATGTAGTACCGCCCACATTCGTCATGGTCCAAAGATGCGGCGTCTGTCATTCCCTCTGGATCGGTTGGTGTCAGTAACCGGGTCTCTTGATCGAGAATCAACATCAGCTCCGCGAATTCTCGCTCGCGGTTGGCATACCCCGAGATCTCTCGCAGCTCATCTAGCGATCGAATGTGGCCCTTGATTTCCGTTCCTGTCTGGGGAAGCAACGCCCGCAAGACAGCGCGGGCCGCTTGTTGGTGTTGACGGTGTTTGGGACTGGCGGTGTGACCCGTGAATGTTTCTTCCAGAAACATCTGTCCGACACCTTCCGTACCACCAACTTCCCTGAGCGTCGCCGGGCTCCATGGTCTTTCCTTCAACATTTCGGCGAACAGCGCCAATCGCACCGAAATCACCGTACCACGTTGCGACAGATCCGTGATGACTCGATCGAGAAAAAGTTCTTGCTCTGTTGACAGCTCGGCCAGATGATCAGGCAAACAGCCATAGGCGCGACCAAACGCGGTGAGCACTTTTCGAGCATGTCGTCGGTGAAACAAGTCGACCAGCCGGACGTTTTTGCCCTCCATCAAATCAAGGTCCAATTGGTCCATGAATCGGCTAACGGCTAACCAAAAGTCATCCCGCACCAACATGATGCACTGCAGTCTTTCACCGTCACATTGGCCCAGCGCCCGGACCAGCTCCCCATCGAGAGTGCCTTGATGCCCGTGCAACCACTGTTCGAACTGGTCCAAGATGATGACCACCTTGGTTTTTCGCGGTATGGTCCATCCTTTTCGCAGTGTTTTCATTGTGCAAATCAAGTCATCGTCAGAGACAACTCGACAAGCTTTTCGGAGGAGGCGCAGCAAGCTCGTCTCGGTGGTCGCTGCCGTACATTCCAAGTACACCGGGACGACGTGTTCGGCCAGGCTTGGCAATAGGCCAGCCTTGACTAAAGACGATTTGCCACAGCCGGAGGGACCATAGACAACCCCAATTCGAAACGTCCGGTCCGCTTCCGTCTCGTCGATGCGCGTTTTCCAGAAGCGGATGCTGTCCGGAAGGCCGTTTCGGTCCCGCGGGCCGGGAACGAGTTCCATGAAGAAGTCCGCATCGCGCTCATCGAAAGAGCGCAACCCCTTCGGTACGATACGAATAGGCTGGCTCGCGAAAGACGAGCCCGTTGCAGTCGCTGACGACCCTGAGGCGTCGGACCCATTCGGCGTTAATAATGCTGATGTTGTATCCGACTCAGTGGACAACCCACTACCACTTCCACTACGACTTCCACTGCCACTGCCGCGTCCACCACGATTTGCACTTCCTACGTTTTTCAGAGCTGTTGGCTCGGCCAGACAATTCCGCAATTCGTCGGCCATGTCCATCGCGGTAGAGTAGCGTTCCGATGCTCGCTTGGCCATCGCTTTTTGGCAATTGCGTTCTATCTCTTTCGGAATCCGGTCGTCGTATTGACGAGGCGGGCGAGGTTCGTGCTGGATGACTTGCTCTAAGACTTCGTTTCTCGTCTCTCCGCGAAATGGTTGGCGGTCCGTGAGCAGTGTGTAGAAGACGGCTCCGAGACTGAAGACATCGCTCCGCCCGTCGACGCGATGGCCTTCACCACGGGCCTGTTCCGGGCTCATGTAGGCCGGAGTGCCCAGGTGTTTTGGTCCCTTGCCAAAACCCTCTTCGCGCAGCGCCAAACCGAAGTCCACGACATGCGGTTGGCGGTCACTACTGATAAGGATGTTTCCCGGCTTGATGTCTCGATGGACCAAGCCTTGTTTATGAGCGTAGTGCAATGTTTCGGCAACAGTTGCCACCAGTTCGGCTATTTCGTGGTAGCCCAATGGGCTCTTGGCGATCGACGTCGCCAGATCCGATCCATCCACATACTTCGAAACGATGAAGAACGGAAACTCGTCCGTGCTACCCAAGTCGTAGACAGGTGCGATATTGCCATGGTCAAGATTAGCGACCGTCCGGGCCTCATCCAAATAGAGTTTGGCGTCAGCGGATAAATGCTTGCCGTGCGGAACTTTCACGGCCACGAGGCGATCCAACTTCTCGTCGTACGCTAGATAAACTAGCCCAAAGCCACCCTTTCCCAACAGCTTTTCTATCCGGTAGCGACCGATGCGTTTAGGTGCCTGCGAGACCTCGGGTTGCTTTACCTCTCCGCGTGAAGCGACCTCATCGGGAGTTACTTGTGTTTCCATCTCAGGTCCGGGTGGCGCGACTTTACATAACTGTCCAAGGCTGTCGCTGTCACCGAATCGCCGCTGGTACTCTTCGGCCGACGGCTTGTCGCCACGTGCCCGGCGCAAGGCCAATTCGACGTCCACAAGCACTTTGAGTAAATCAGATCGCTCAGCGTCGGCAACCCGTAACAGAAAATCCTCGATACGCGGATCCTTATACTGTTGCCAGGCCATCTCGAATTCGTCAGCTAACCGGTCGATCCGTCGTTTGGCGGAAAGTGATAACGGCTCGTCACTGTTTTGTTTGTTGAAAGGCATTGGAGTTGCGCACTTCTGTAACCCTCCCGCTTGCGGGAGGGTCGGACGCGGTAGCGGC
>CBDUAB010000739.1:0-3309 GCA_965365045.1 uncultured Planctomycetales bacterium | reverse complement strand
GGAAGCCGCGTAGTCTCGGAGCGGATTAGTTCAACGTAAGTTCTGGCGGACACGGTGTCCGCAAGTGGGGAACGGCACCCACATCTAGCGCCCTTTCAGAATCTTACCACTAAACGTGGCGAAGTGCACAACATGTCGAGCCCAGTGACTTCGCCGGATTTGTCGGTGGAGGGCACTCACTTAAACAACCCTACCCGACGAAGTCCAATCGCGGGGCTATCTATGAAATCGATTGTCGCCGCCATCGACGACCAGGCGGCTTTCCGCTCCAGCGAGCGTTTCCTCGAGCAACGGATCGCCACGTTTTAACGCTGGAAGATCGGGCGAAGTGACCGGCATGCCAGTTTATGCACGAGTGACACCGGTCGCCGGCGCGCTTGGAGCCTTCTTGCAAGAATTCTCAAAGAAAGATTTCTTCGACGTTTGATCCTTCGTCACGCCGCATTCACCAGCTCGACGGGCATGCGGTGTTGTACGGTGTTTGTCACCTGCGCTGGGTCACTGGCAAGCCGTGTGGTATGTTCAGCTTTGCAGATGAGTGGAATCGATGACGCACCGGTCAGAAGAATCGGAAAGCGGTTTGCCACGACGTCACGAGTTCGCCATCCTGACGGGGCTTTGTATTACGTTTACTAAAAGTTGAAAGTCACAAAATGAATATGTTCTCAACCATTCGACGCAGATCGGTACATCTCGCGCACGCGGATAGAATTGTTCGTTGCCTAATGCTTCTGGGCTGCGCCATTTGTCTATCGCTTACCGGGTGTGGTGGCGCCGCCAGTTCGAACAACAAAACCAATGTCGGTGAAGACAGAGTCTATCAGGGCACCTATCCGATTCAAGTCGTGTGCACGACGGGACAGATTGCCGACGCCGTTCGTCAAGTTGGCGGGAAGCATATCAAAGTCACGGCCTTGATGGGTCCCGGTGTTGATCCCCATCTTTACCGTGCACTCCCCAGGGACATCAACGCGTTGAAATCAGCGGATGTGATTTTTTTTAACGGCATGCATCTCGAAGGTCGTATGGCGGACGTACTCGTCGGTATGGCGCGAGGGCGACCGACGTTTGCAATAACCGAGAAACTTCAAGCAGAGGGTGACCAGCGGTTGCGGGAGCCACCGGAGTTCGAAGGCCATTACGATCCACACGTTTGGCACGACGCCATGCTGTGGTCCGAGTGCGTGCGGTATGTTGCCGAACAACTCGCCGCGTTTGATCCAAGCAATGCCGACGACTATCAACAAAACGTCTCGGCCTACGTTGCTGAGCTGGCCACACTGCACGAGGAAACACTCGATCTGATCAAATTGATTCCCGAGTCACGACGGGTTATGGTGACCGCACACGATGCGTTTGGCTACTTTGGTGCGGCGTACGGCATTGAGGTGTATGGCCTGAAAGGAATCAGCACCGAAGACGAGGTATCGCTCGCGCGGACTGAGGAGATAGTTGCCATGCTTGTCAAACGCACGATTCCGGCCGTGTTCGTTGAATCGGCCGTCGCGCCGCGAATTGTCGAAGCGTTGATCGAGCCATGTAAGGACCAAGGCCACGATGTCAGAATTGGTGGCGAGCTATACGCCGACGCGCTAGGCCCGGCCGGCAGCGATGCAGTAACCTACGTCGGTATGTTTCGCGCGAACGTACGAACCGTCGTTAATGCATTGCAAGAGACTCGGAAGGAAACGAATTAAAGTCCGTGGCACAGCCGATCGCCTGACTTGGCCTCGAGCATGACCTTCTATGTCGATAACCGCTTTTGAAATCCACGACATGACGGTGGCATATCACCGAAAACCGGTCCTCTGGGATATCGACTTGGTTATCCCTGAAGGCAAGTTGGTGGGAATCATTGGCCCCAATGGAGCGGGCAAAACGACGCTCATCAAAGCAGCTTTGGGCTTGGTTCCGCTGGCCAGTGGTAAAGTCGAGATCTATGGCGAGGAGTATGTGCGGCAAAGACATCTCGTGGGTTACGTGCCCCAGCGTGAATCCGTCGATTGGGATTTCCCGGTGACGGTGGATGACGTCGTGTTGATGGGGACCTACCGTCGAGTCGGCTGGTTTCGCCGACCCGGCAAGGCCGAACGCGAGGTCGCCCGCACTTGTCTCGATCAAGTCGGCATGCTGGCGTACGCCAAACGGCAAATCCGACAACTATCCGGTGGTCAGCAACAGCGTGTCTTTTTGGCCCGCGCACTTGCCCAGCATGCCAGACTGTATTTCATGGATGAGCCGTTTTCAGGTGTCGACGCGGCCACCGAGACAATCATTGTCGGCCTGCTTCAAAAGTTGCGCGACGAAGGCAAAACTGTCTTTGTTGTTCATCACGATTTACAAACGGTTCGCGAGTATTTTGACCATGTCATTCTGCTCAACATGCGACTAGTCGCCTCCGGTTCCACGGACACGACGTTTACAAACGAGAATCTACAGCATACTTACGGCGGCCGACTGACGATCCTGGACGAAGCGGCCGAAGCAATCCGGAAACGGAAACCCGATCGATGATTGCCCTGAGCATCACAGAAAAGGTCATGTTAGGAACCGCGTTGCTCGGCGCGGTCGCCGGGGCAGTGGGGTGCTTTGCCGTGCTCCGACGTCGGGCCCTTGTAAGTGACATGTTGGCACACGCCGCGTTACCCGGAGTTTGCCTGGCCTTTCTGGTAACGGGCAGCCGCAACCTATTGGGATTGTCGATCGGCGCGCTTGTTACGGGACTGCTCGGTGTCGCGGTCGTCTCCTTCGTCTGCCGTTGGACACGCACCAAGGAAGACGCCGCCATCGGCATTGTATTGAGCACGTTTTTTGGCGCCGGCGTGGTGCTGTTGTCGCTGATTCAACGCCTCGGTTCGGGTAATCAAGCGGGTTTGGATTCTTATTTATTCGGAGAAACGGCGGCGATTCAACGCAAAGACATTCAGCTGCTCGCAATCACGGCAATCGTTGCGCTCGTATTGCTAATTGCGCTTTTCAAAGAATTCAAACTGCTCAGCTTTGACGGTGACTTTGCCCATGCACAAGGCTGGCCGATCACCCGTCTCGACATGGTAATGATGGGGATGCTGGCGACGGTCACGGTCATTGGATTGCCGATTGTTGGTGTGATACTGATGGCGGCGTTGTTGATCATCCCCGGTGCCGCGGCACGGTTTTGGACCAATCGGTTGGGCCCCATGTTGTTTGTGTCCAGCGGTCTGGGCGCCGCGGCGGGGATTTTCGGTACCTGGTTGTCGACACCACTTCCGAAAAAGTGGCTTGGTTTTGATCCGCTGGGCTTCGGCGCTTCATCAACGAATCTGCCAC
>CBDUAB010000738.1:0-3310 GCA_965365045.1 uncultured Planctomycetales bacterium | reverse complement strand
ATATCGGGAACGGGCCATGTCTTGACGGCGTGGAGCTACGTGCTCGATGCCGAGGACGTGTCCGTGACGCTTGATGATGGCCGCCGCTTCATCGCTGAGATGGTCGGCATCGACCCGCGACTCGAGATTGCGATTCTCAAAATCGATGCCACCGACTTGCCACACTTTAAATTGAATGAGGCTGTCTCGTTAGAGGTTGGCGACCGCGTTTTGGCGTTTTGTAACGTCTATGGAGTGGCAACTGGTGATGAGCCGCTCAGCGTTCTACATGGCATTGTTTCTGCCACGTCCAACTTATCCGGGCGTCATGGCCGCTTTCGCACTCCCTATTCAGGTCCCATTTATGTTGTTGACGCGATGACGAACAACGCGGGCGCGGCTGGTGGTGTGTTGACTGATGGACAAGGCCGTATTGCCGGTGTGCTCGGAAAGGAGATTCGCGACGACGGCAGTAATGTTTGGTTGAACTATGCCATTCCAACCGCGGAGACGATCGCAGCGGTGACAGACATACTTGCCGGCAAGATTCGCCCGCGTGTTGTCGACGCTGAACGTCCGCAGGCCAAGCGACCTTGGTCGCCGCTGGATATGGGCATCCAGCTTGTGCCCGACCTGCTGTCGCGCACGCCACCGTTTGTCCACGGTGTCTTGCCGTCCACACCGGCCGAGAAGGTCGCTTTACAACCCGATGATTTGCTCTTGTACATTGATGGTGTGATGGTTCGATCGGTTAAGGACGTGATTGCGGAGTTGTCGTTTCGGGACCGTGACGAAACCGTTATTCTCACCGTGTTACGGGACCAAGAGCTAATCATCGTCGAAATCAAATCCCGCTGACGCAGTGCGGGTTGCGGGTTACGGGTTGCGCGATACAGGATACGAGGAACGGGATGCGAGATACGGATACAAGTTCTTTTTGGTGTGGACGATTGGACATCGCGCCTGCATCGCGCAACGCGCATCGCGAATCGCGCAACCCGCATCTCGCATCAACGAGCAGACTGCATTTTTGCGCCAGCATGTTGCTGGTGGCGCTTGTCTGGTTGATCGGTCCGTTGACGACGTTGCCGGCGGCGCCGGACGCCCAAGAATTGGCCGTAAAACGGGCCGTCGCTCGCGTCGCGCCGTCGGTCGTCCAGATCCAGACAACCGGCGGGTTCGAACGCGTCGGACGCTTGGTGGTAGGCACGGGACCGACAACGGGCTTGATTGTGTCCGCGGACGGCTACATCCTCTCGAGCGCATTCAATTTCGTACAGCAACCATCGAGCATCGTCGTCACGTTGCCAAACGGCCAGAAAACAGCGGCACGGTTGGTGGCGCGCGACCGCAGTCGCATGCTCGTACTGCTAAAGATTGATGTCGAAGATGCACTGACCGTGCCGTCAGCCGTATTGCACGACCAAATGCGAGTGGGGCAATGGTCCCTCGCCGTCGGCCGCACTTTCGACACCAGCCATCCCAACGTTTCGGTTGGAATTCTCAGCGCGACGAATCGTATTTGGAGTAAAGCGATTCAGACGGACGCCAAAGTATCACCAACGAACTATGGCGGACCGTTGATCGACATTCAAGGGAATGTGATGGGCATACTGGTTCCATTGTCACCGCAACAGAACAATGAGGTTGCCGGCGCCGAATGGTACGATTCCGGCATAGGATTCGCCATTCCGCTCATCGATTTGGCGGAGCCGCTCGAACGGCTCAAACAGGGGACGGATCTCTACCGCGGCATACTGGGCATCACACTGAAAGGAACCAATATCTTTGGTGATCCGGCCGTGGTCGCAACGAGCGCCGGTAACTCGCCGGCGGGCAAAGCTGGTTTAAAGCCTGGCGACACGATTATCGAGATTGACGGCCAACCGATCGAGCGTCAAACGCATCTCAAACATGCCCTTGGTCCAAAGTATGCGGGAGAAACTGTCCACATCGTGGCGCGACGGGATGGCAAAGAACTCGAATTCGATATCGAGCTTACCGATCGTGTCGATCCATACGAGCGACCTTTCTTGGGAATATTACCGGCTCCTGACAGCGACGACGAATCGATTGGAGTCGGTGTCCGCTATGTCCTTACGGGGAGCCCTGCGCAAGCGGCTGAAATCAAGGACGACGACTGCATCGTGTCAATCGAAGAGGACGAAGTTGCCGATAGTAGCCATTTGCGTGAGCTGCTTGCGGTGCACGAAGTTGGAGAGACGATTTCGCTCGGCCTTCTGCGTGGAGACGATCAGATCTCGGTCAACGTCGAGCTTGGCACCGAACCGAGCGAGGTTCCGCAAGAGCTGCCGCTTCGTTACGAGGCAGACGATGAAAAGTCAGCCAAAGTCGTTTCGATTAAGCTTCCAGAAGAGGCCAACGACTGTTTCGCGCTGATACCGGCCAGCTACGATGCGAACCGTGCGCACGGTGTGATTATCTGGTTGTCGGCACCCAGTCCGTTTGACGAAGATGATTTTGTAAAACGCTGGGGAAAACTGTGTGAACAGCGCGAGCTAATCGTGTTGGCGCCCCAACCAAATGACGACCGGCGCTGGCGAATCATTGAACTGGCGATTGTTGGCAAGTTGTTTAACGAACTTAGCCGCCAGTATGAGATTGATTCTCAGCGCGTCGCCGTGCATGGCTATCAGGGAGGTGCTTCGTTGGCATATCGTTTTGCTTTTGAACATCGGGGCATCGTACACGGTGTCGCCATCGTGGATGCCGCGTTGCCCATGAGAATGCAGTTACGTGGAAATGACCCCGTTGAGCATTTGGCATTTTGGATTCATGCGAGCAAGGATTCACGACGCGCCCAACGCGTCAGTAGTGACGTCACACGACTCAAGAAAATGAAGTTTCCCGTGACGGACAACGTGGTCGACGGAGGTTCACGTTACTTGAACGAAGCTGAGCTGTCCGAATTGGTCCGCTGGGTCGACATGTTGGATCGCATTTAACGTGACGCGAATCGGGTGCACGCATCAATACTAATAGTACACCGTTGTTTTGTGTCATCCTGAGGGAGCGACAGCGAGTGAAGGATCTACCAGTGGCGTTCGAGCTGCTGGTAGATCCACCACACGCGTATTACTCGGTTCAGGATGACATGCAGACGTGAACCTATAGCTTACGCCAACTCCACGACACAAAGTGCGCTGTCTACTGAAGGACCTAATCATGAATCGCAAGCTCTCGGCAGCACACGCCGTCAAGGATGAAGTTCGTGGCGTGGTTGTCTTTATTGGCATCATCTGGGCGGTTTTTGCGTTGGATGTGATTTTGCCTTTGGAACTTTCGAAGTTCGCGCTCGTGCCGCGAACAA
>CBDUAB010000737.1:0-3310 GCA_965365045.1 uncultured Planctomycetales bacterium | reverse complement strand
ACGACGTCTACCATGAGACTTTACGCTTTCACCGAGTGTGGGGTCAGGCTTGCAGAATTCAATGAGCCCAGCCGCTACAATGGCGGCTTGCCCCGCGCCAACAAATCTTTGCGAATGATGCACGAGAGCACCCATCATGCCCGTACCAAGAATCGCCGCAATTGTCACTGAGTATCGTAAATACTCGCACGCGCAACATATTGTCGACCGCTTTCTCTACGGATATGGCTGGAACGGTCGTCACCATCGGCCACCGATGGAACTGGTATCGCTCTACACCGATCAGGTACCCGACAGCGATGCGAGTCGATCGCGTGCCGCTGAGTTTCCGCACCTCACGATTTATCCGACCGTTGCCGAAGCACTCACACTGGGCGGTGAAAAGCTTGCTGTCGATGGCGTAATACTCATCGGCGAACACGGCGATTATCCGACCAATGAAAAAGGTCAACGGCTCTACCCACGTTATGAATTATTTCAGCAGATTGTCAGCGTATTTCGCGACAGCGGCCGATCGGTGCCCGTGTTTAACGACAAGCATCTCTCGTGGAATTGGGAGTGGGCCAAAGAGATGGTCGACATTTCGCGCGAATTGGATTTCGCCTTTCTGGCCGGCTCGTCGCTTCCTGTCGCACGCCGCATTCCGGAATTGGAAATTCCGCGCGATGCCAAGGTCGAAGAAGCGATGTGCGTGGCGCTCGGCTCACCGGACTCGTATGACCTGCACGCTTTGGAAGTTATCCAATCGATGGTGGAACGCCGCAAAGGCGGAGAAACTGGCGTCGTCGCAATGCAGGCCCTCAAAGGCGCGGCCGTTTGGGACGCGATGCAAACTGGCTCGTGGGCGGCCGGTGGCTGGGATCCCAAGCTATTCGAGGCTTGCCTGTGCCGGAGCCACCAGCTAACGCCGTCTCGCAAAAGTTTCAATCATAATCTACCCACCGTGAACGAACTCCGCGTACGCCAAAATCCGGTCATGTATCGGTTTGAGTACGCCGACGGATTGAAAGCCACAATGATCCTCGCCGACGGCTTGGTTAATGATTTTTCGTTCGCCGCCCGTCTCCAAGGCCAGCGGGATCCGGTCTCGACGTTAATGTTCCTGCCGTACTACGACCTGCAGAATTTCTTCAGTCCCCAAGCTCACCACATCGAACAGCTTTTTCTAACCGGCAAGGCATCCTATCCCGTCGAGCGGACTTTGTTGACGACCGGATTGACCGCGGCAGGTGTTGACTCGCTGTTTCGCGATCAGCAAAGGATGATGACACCGCATCTGCGGATTCCATACCAACCGTCGGCGGAATCGACTTATTGGAGAACTTAAAGCGATGCTCAATCGACGCACTTTCCTTGAAGCCACGGGCGCAACCACATTGGCCGGCGCTTTGGCTTTTGCCGCCGATCCGCAACAACCTCGCAAACGCATTGCGGTAATCACCACGGTCTGGCGATATCTCACGCATGCCCAGCATATGGTGGACCGGTTTTTAGTCGGCTATCCGCATGAGGGACGGTGGCACAGGCCGGCGATCGAAGTTGCTTCGCTTTACGTCGATCAGCGACCGGAAGGGGACCTGAGTCGCGCGCGGGCAGAGGAGTTCGGTTTCAACGTTTACCCAACAATCGAGGAGACACTACGGCTGGGAAGTGACAAACTAGCCGTCGATGGCGTCTTGATCATTGGCGAGCATGGCGATTATCCAAGTAACGAAAAAGGTCAAATCCTCTACCCGCGATTCGAGTTCTTCAGTCGTGTCGCCGATGTGTTTCTGCGCGACGGCCGTGCCGTGCCAGTTTTTAATGACAAGCATCTTTCCTACAGCTACGACAAAGCACGCAAAATGGTCGCCGCGGCGCACGAGCTGGGCTTTCCGCTGATGGCTGGCTCCTCGTTGCCAGTTACGTTTCGATTGCCGTCGGTCGAGATGCCGCACGGGGCGAATGTCAAGGAAGCTTTGATGATCGGTACCGGTAGCTCGGACGCGATGGACTTCCACGCATTGGAAGCGATGCAATGCATGCTCGAACGGCGCGGCGGAGGTGAAACGGGAGTCGCGGCAGTCCAGTTGTTGGATGGCGACGAAGCGTGGAAGGCGGGTGAGGACGGGCGTTGGTCGATGGATTTGCTCGCGGCGGCACTTTCACGCAGTAATCAGTTGCAAGGCATTACGCGGAGTGAGGGAAAGCCTCAAGATCTCATCGGCAACGGACAACTCAAAAAACTGGCGACAAAACCGAGCGCTTACTTGATCGAATACGCCGACGGCTTGCGGGCAACGCTGCTGATGCTGTCCGGAGCCGTCGCCGACTTCACATTTGCTGCCCGCATCGCTGGCACGGATGAGCTGCTGTCGACGTTGTTCTATCTTCCACCCGAACCCAACGTAACGTACTCGGCCGAACTGATGAATCGCGTCGAGCAGATGTTGTTCACCGGTAAAGCCGTCTATCCGCCTGAGCGAACGTTATTGACCAGTGGCATGCTGGAAAGTTGTCTCGACTCGCGGCTGAACAACAACCGTCGACTTGAGACACCACATTTGAACGTCCGGTATCAAGTCGGCGAAGCGTCGCACTATGCGAGTACGTGAGATTCGTGTTTTCCTTACGCCCGTTTCCGCGTTAGAATATGGACATGGAGCCAACCGTAATAAAACACATCAACACTCGGCCAGACGTTTGCGGCGGTAAGCCGTGCGTTGCCGGTACGCGTATTCGGGTCTGGGATGTACACGTGTGGCACGACCTTCGCGGTCAAAGCCCGGAAGAAATCGTAGCCGCATTTCCGCGGCTCTCGGTAGCTGATGTTCACGCTGCTCTTGCCTTCTACCTCGATAATCGACAGGACATCGAGCGTCAGATGCAGGAAGCCCGGGATTACGTCGCCGAAATGGAAGCGGCACAAGGGCCAACGAAATTCACAAAGCTTCGCGATCAGCTTCTAAGGGACAGGGAAGCCCATGACGATTCGCTTCCATCTGGATGAACATATCCACCCCGGAATTGCAATCGGTCTTCGTGCTCGCGGCCTCGATGTAACGACAACTCAAGGCGGCGTTCGTTTCTCCCGTTGTGATTTAATGATTATGTGGTTTTTAAACGGAAAGGAGCGTGATCATGACGAATACGATTCACGGCAGGACCATCGAACTGGACGAAGACCTGGGCGTCGCTGACGGCCAGGAGGTCGAAATCTCGGTGAAACCGGCAAAGTCTCAACAACCATGGGGCGAAGGCATTCATCGTTCGGCGGGCGCGGCGGCGGATGAGCCCGAGTTCGATGAAGTATTCGAACAAATCGTGAGGG
>CBDUAB010000736.1:0-3316 GCA_965365045.1 uncultured Planctomycetales bacterium | reverse complement strand
CCGCCATTGGCGATCCGGGCTTTGTGGGATCGAGGCGAACCGTCGCCCACCTACATTCTGCGACGTGGCGAGCATGATAAGCCCGGCCGGCTCGTCGGACCGGGCGTCCCATCCGTCTTAACCGACGGCCGGACGCCATTCACCGTCGAGTCACCATTTTCCGGCAAGACCGGCCGGCGACTCGCCTTTGCCCGCTGGCTGACACAGCCCGATCATCCCCTGACGGCACGAGTGATGGTGAACCGAATTTGGTACCACCATTTTGGAACCGGTTTGGTGAAGACGTTGGAGAATTTCGGTGTACAAGGCGAGCGTCCGTCACACCCAAAACTTCTCGATTGGCTGGCCACGAGATTTGTTTCAGAAGGTTGGAGTCTGAAAAAGCTTCATCGCTGGATCATGCTTTCGGCAACTTACCGTCAAGCGTCCACCGGTCCCGAGGATCCGACAGCACGCGCACTTGCGTCACGCGTCGACCCAGCCAATCGATTGCTTTGGCGAATGAGTCAGCGGCGGCTTACGTTTGAGGAATTTCGTGACTCCATGCTGGTTGCGGCAGGCGATTTGGACAGTAGTCCTGGCGGGAAACCAACGGACCTTTTCAAACAACCTTTTTCCCAGCGACGGACACTCTACGGATTGGTTGACCGGCAATTCCTTGCCAGTACGCTGCGAACATTCGACTTTGCCAATCCGGATCTGCACATTCCGCAGCGCAACGAAACAACGATTCCTCAACAAGCTTTGTTCTTTATGAACCACCCGCTGGTTCTGGAGCGGGTCCGCTCTCTTGCAAAGATTTGCAAGACAACAGCGCCTCCCGAGACAACCATTCGTGCGTTGTTTCAACAGGTCTATCAGCGAGACCCCACGGACGCCGAGGTCACTGAATCTCTGGGGCTGGTACAAGCCGCCGCGCGGACAGCGGAGACGCCTCCGCCGTCGACGGCTACCGACTGGCTTACCGGATGGGAACAGTTAGCCCAGTTGCTGCTTTGCACGAATGAGTTTGTATTTGTTGATTGAGTGTCACCTACTCAACGAAACACCGAATTGCTGTAACAGCCACGAAAAACACAAAAATACACAAAAAGAAGGAACAATCTGGTGTCCGAGTAACAATTGGTTTAGTTTTTGTGACTTTTCGTGCTTTTCGTGGCCATTCCTGAAAGTGTGGTTCAGCTTGAGTTACCCATGAGATACAGCAACTGCCCGGAATTACTACTGAGCCGCCGCGAGGTATTGACGCGGTCCGCGCTGGGGCTTGGATCGGTCGCGCTGTGCGGCGTTCTGAGTGATGACGGCCAACATGCCGATGCCGCGGAACGTGCGCGGGCCGGACCACTTGACCCACGGCCGTCGCACTTTCGTGGGCGCGCTAAACGCGTCGTCCACTTCTTCCTCAATGGCGGACCGTCGCATGTCGATACTTTCGATCCCAAGCCCGCCTTGGCAAAGTATGCTGGCAAATCGCTGGCAGAAACTTTGGCCACCGAACGAAAGACCGGGGCCGCTTTTCCATCGCCATTTAGATTTCAACGTTACGGCGAGTCGGGCATCGAGGTCAGCGAGATTTTTTCTCGCACGGCGGAGCACATCGACGACATCGCGGTCATCCGATCCATGTACGCTCAGGTTCCTAACCATGAGCCCTCGCTGATGCTCATGAACTGTGGGGACTCGGTGCAGCCGCGACCGAGCATGGGAGCGTGGGTGCTGTACGGGCTCGGGACCGAGAATCAGAATTTGCCGGGATTCATCGCCATGTGTCCCAACGGATTGCCGATCAAAGACACCGAGAACTGGCAGGCGGCGTTTTTACCGGGAGCTTATCAAGGTACCTATGTTGACTCCAAGCACCAGGAACTGAGCCAACTTATCGAAAACATAGAACATCCACAGACCTCAACGTCCGATCAGCGCCGGCAACTTGACCTGCTTGCGCGTTGGAACGCGCGACATCGCGCGGCAAGACTGAATGATCGACTGGAGACGCGTATTCATTCCTTTGAACTTGCGTTTCGCATGCAACAAGATGCCAAAGAAGCGTTCGATCTCGCGCGAGAACCCGCGTACATTCAGGAGCTTTATGGTTCCGGTGTGCATGGCCGGCAAACACTCATTGCCCGTCGTTTGCTGGAACGGGGTGTCCGCTACGTGCAGTTGTGGCACGGAGGTGGTCAGCCGTGGGACAATCACGAGAACATCGAAGCAGCGCATCGCAAATTGGCAGGTGAGATAGATCAGCCGATCGCCGCTTTGCTAACCGATCTGAAACAGCGGGGCATGCTGGACGACACGCTGGTCCTGTGGGGAGGTGAATTCGGCCGCACACCAACGGTTGAACTCGGTGGCGACGGAGCCCCCAAACTCGGACGTGATCACAACCACTATGGCTTCAGCGTGTGGCTGGCTGGCGGAGGGATCAAAGGAGGTACGGTCTACGGAGCTACCGATGATTTTGGTTTCAAGGCGACTGAAAATCCCACGAGCGTACATGATCTACACGCAACGATGCTCCACGCATTGGGGCTGGACCATGAGCAATTGACATATCGTTACGGCGGTCGCGATTTTCGTTTAACGGATGTCCATGGGCGTGTCATTCGAGATATTCTTGCGTGATTGTTTCAAGCGAGTGCCCGTGAAGAGCGTTTTTGTGGACAAAAAACGGCCACTATTAGAGGAGCTGTGCGCAGGTCAAACAAGAGCGTCATGCAACGACATAAGCATTCGTGGGCAATAGCCATTCATTATCGACCGCTCGCTTGGCTGCTGCGAATCGATCATGGACTTGCAGCTTTTCCAGTATGCGGTGAATGTGGTTCTTGATCGTATAAAGTGACAAGGAAAGCCTCTTCGCGATCTGTTTGTTACTCAACCCTTCAGCAACCCAACTCAAAACTTCCAGCTCACGTTGGGTTAGGGTCGTCGACTCAACGCGTCTTCGGCCGCGCGCTTCGCGGGCGAATTGCGCCAACTCCGCAAACATCGAATCGACAATCCGAGGAGAGCAGAAGGTGGCGCCGGCCAGCACACTGTCAATGGCTTGCGTCAACTCGTCCAAGGATGACTGTTCACATACATACCCGTTGGCACCGGCTTCAATGCACTCGAGCATTTTCTGTTTATCGTATGGATCCGTATGCTGCGGCGGGACGAGCACGACGACCTTAACACCCTCAAGGTACGTTTTCACGTGCTGCGCGATCTCAACAGTCAGCCTTTCGGGAAGGTTCAAATCAATCAAGATCACGTCAGGTCGCCATTCGTAAAGCTGCTTCCGAAAATCCCATGTTGAATGATCCGCCGCCCG
>CBDUAB010000735.1:0-3324 GCA_965365045.1 uncultured Planctomycetales bacterium | reverse complement strand
GTGTTATACGTAGGGCAGTGGTGTTGGGTCCCCGTCCGTTTAATGCGTGAGGGACGGCCATGATTGGCGCAAAACGAATTGATATCGTTCCTCTTCGGCACTGTAGCGATCGCTTCTCTCTCCCGCGATCTGGCCATTCTTCGATCATCGAAAAGTCTCTCGACGAATTTCGTCTCAACATGTGTCCGAACTTGCGCTCGGACGCTGCGAAATGGCATTTCAATCGAACGAGTATTCGGAGGCGAGCGTGCCCAAAACCAAAAAGGAACAAGTCCCATCGGACCCAAGAATGCATTCGCTAACATCGAAAGGAAACGACCATGAAACTCGCAGGTGACGTATTTGGAAATGAGAAAGTGGTTCGTCACGCCGTTCCGGGACTGTTGTTCAAGCGGCTTGCGATGTTCATTGTGTTGAGCTTCGCCGTGCTTTCCACCTCGATCGCCACGGGTCAGGGTACGATTGGTTTTGTCGTGGACGACGATGCGGTCATCGACGCTCCCTTTGACGTTGCTTGGGCGAATCGGTTACAAGATCAGGGCTTTACGGTCGTTCCTTTACCGGTTAGCTACGATCCCACACAAGGAGACGCCGCCGATGTAGACGTCTTCATAGTCTCCAACGATATTGCCAGCGGTGATTTCGTGGTCGGCGGTATTTCCCCCGAAGTCGAGTTTTTTGGTTTTGAAGGTTCCACGTGGTTTGGGGGCGGGGGGATGAATGCCGGTTTCGCGGGAGGTCCGCCGCGACTGTTCAATCTGAATCCGATTGATGTCTCGGGGCAGAATAACGTAGCGTTGACCATTTCCGTTGCCGCTCGCACGACAGGCTGGGATCCGGGTCAGGATTTTGTGACTTTCAATTTGGATGTCGACGGGGATAACATCTACGAAACCAACATTGCCGATTTTCAACCAAACGACAACGGTGATATGCAGGACACGATTAGCGAAATAGCTCTGGACGAGAATTTCCAGGATCTCATCATTCCTCTCGGTGGCATTGAAACCATTCGCCTGCAGATCGATGCGTTCAGCACCGCCAACGGCGAACAGATTGGAATTGATAACATTCGCATCAGCGGATCAAACGGAGCGGTTGTCGCGACTGAGAACTTCGAGGGCGGCGGCGATCAGATCGGCTTCACAGCCGTGGGCCAAGGCGGCGCGGGTGGAGCGTTTTGGGACCTGGTTACGCCCGGAGCACCTTCCCTGTCTCCACGTTTATCGGATCGGCGTCCCATCATCACGTATGAGAACGCTCTGTACGACGAACTCGGCATGAGCGCGACGGGAGATCGATTTGACGGCACGACCATCGATATCGAGAATCCAAGCCACCCGCTGGCGGCCGGTCTTTCGGGCACAGTTCAGATATACGATTTCCCGCAAGGGATTACCGAAATGGGCGATCCGATCTCTGATGATCTTGAAGTGATCGCCTCGAACTTTGGTGCTCCCGTGATTGCGGTGCTCGAACGAGGCGAACCGGATTTAAACGGCAATCCGTCCCCTGGTCAGAGAATCGCTGTCTTTGCGTTTGACGGCGGCGACCCTGATTCATACACCAATGATGGGTGGACGTTATTGGATCTCAGCGTCTTCTACGCGCTAACTTCAAGCGTCACCCCAGGCGATTTCAATGGTGACGGAGCGTTGGACGTCAACGACGTTGATGCCTTGGTGGGCGAGATCATCGCTGGCACGAACAATCCCGATTTCGACGTGACGGGCGACGGCAACGTCAACGACTCCGATCTGAATCGCTGGCTAGCGGATGCAGCGCTGGCTAATGGCTTTGCTGAGCCATACCTTCTTGGAGATTCAGATCTGGACGGAAGCGTCAATGCTGCCGATCTAAACAACGTGGGGCTCAGTTGGCAACAGAGTCCGAACAGTTGGAGTGGCGCGGACTTTACCGCCGACGGAATTGTCGGCGCCGCGGATCTGAACGTACTTGGCTTGAATTGGCAATCAACGATCCCAGTCGCCGCGGCATCCGCGGTACCCGAACCATCATCAGGATCGTTGATCGCATTCCTATTGGCTGCTGGCGGATTGCTAGGCTGGCGTCAGAGGAGATCGCCAACTTCTTGACGCTAGTAGTGATGCAACTCCGAACAACAGTAGTAGGCAGGACGCTGGCTCGGGAACCTGAGCACGAATCTCGCCTGGGCCATTGTTGGCTGTGTGCACGTTGAGGTAAGTCTGTCCGGCTAGAAGGCCAGCAAGGTTTTCTGACGACAATGTATCGGCACCACTGAATGTCCCGTCGATTCCGCCCGTCACGTCGAATCCAAAGATGACCGTGGCTGTTTCACCTGGAGCTGCGAGACCGTGAAGATGAGCGGCCATGACATCGCTGGTCATGCCAGAATAGTTGCCGGAAACTTCAATTTCTCCGCTGCTCGTATCCACGACGACGGTGGCCATACCAGACGGTGATGAGCCGTTCAGGATTGGGCTGGGGACTGCCTGACTCGCGTCAAGCAGTAAGTTGAACACTTCGATATTAGGGTCTACAACTTGTCCTCGAATCTCCCCTGGCCCGTTGTTAGCCGTATGGACATTAAGATACGTCTGGCCGGCAAGCAAGCCGGCAAGGCTCTCGCTTGATAGAACGTCGGAACCAGTAAACGTCCCCGTGGCACCACCACCGACGTCAAAGCCAAAGATGACTCCGGTTGCCTCGCCAGGGCCAGCAAGACCGTGTAGGTGGGCGGCCCCGACATCACTAGTCATCCCGGAATAGCTACCAGAGACCGTGACATCTGACGTTATTGTGTTGACGTTAACCGTTGCCGAACCACTCGGATTAGTTCCGTTCAACGTGGGAGGCGGTACTTCTTGATTCGCGTCAAGATTCACGTCGAAGGTAATGCCGTTGGCAGTGCCATACATCACGCCGATGGTGATCGTTACACAAAGGATTATTTTTCTCATAATTGTCCTCACAAATGCTTGGCAATTCACAAACGGTAATTGCGTAACCGACGCTGGGTTTCCTCCGCAACGCCGTGCCTGAAAATAAAAAAGGAACGCATTCTGAAATCGTCACGCGTTGCTCACGGACGACGACAGAAAACGTTCCTTGGAATACTGCAGTGGCTTCTCACTTTACTTACTAGTTCACCATGGATTGTCGCATGCCAAGAAGGTCAACACAAGTAAGCCGGGAAGAAAAACTAGCGTCGTGGAATGATGGGAGTCTGCTATTTGGGAGGCTCGACTCCGGCGGCCCGCATCACGCGGTGAACTGCGACGATCGTTTCCGGCGAGGGTCGAAAATTGCCGGGTCGGTGACCCTCGGCGATCACAAGCGGCG
>CBDUAB010000734.1:0-3328 GCA_965365045.1 uncultured Planctomycetales bacterium | reverse complement strand
TCATTTCTCTCAACCAAGATCGTCGCCTCCACGCGACGAAATTATTGCGGTTGAAGTCGTCGATGAAATCGACGACGCATTGGTCGAGATTCGACCGGCGAAAACTGCGCGATCACGCCCACTCGCCGCGTCGCACATCAGCCAACCCAACCTCAAACACGAGCGCCCGTCGATGTGGGGGCGGCTCAGCGGTAGACCGTTAGATGCCAACCTCCCGAGAGACAATGTCTATTTTTTCGGTCCCGGGACTGAACTCGATCTTGGCCGTGGCGTGATGAAGTGGCCCTTGGTCTACGCGACGGGCGTCGCACAGCGGGGAAGCTTTGATGCGTCGCTAATTGACGGCACGCTCCCCGTTGCTGCCTCGGGCGCGACGGTCGAGGAGGGATTGCCCTATTGGCCCAACTACTACGACTGTTCGCCAGCTCAACGAGCGCACTACCTTGACTGGTTGCTGTCAGGAAAGAGTGATCCAAGTACCGAGCTGGGATATGTATTCATCTATTTCTACGGCCTAGAACGGCGCGTGCTTGTGGATCAGGCGGATTATCTACCAATTGCTCAAGAATTGATTCGATTGTTGCCTATCTACGATAGTTCCAACTCCTTTCGGCGATACGCATGCACGTTCTTATGGCTCACGCTCTATTTGGCGAGCCAATCTGCGACCTTGCCGCAAGCACTCCTGGCCGAAGCCATCAAGATCACCGGACGATGGAACGATGAATTGCTCGGAATGTGCCTCGCAATTCTGCACAACGGGCAGCAACCTCTTCCAGCACATGTAGCTTTCCTGGTGAGTCAAAATGATTCACGTTCGTCGTCCAGCGTGATCGTTCGCCGCCATCGGGACGAGTTTACAACGTTGTTTGAGACGAAGTACCGAGGCCACTTTGGCGACGGCATACAGCTCCGCGCAAGCAAGCGCTCAAAGCGAGTCGACTACCATCCGGCGAGCGGCACGCTTGTGCGCAGTGTGAGTGCCGTGGACGGAATTTCATTGCCTACGATGCCGAACATACTCGCAATTTCGTCGCAGTTCAAACAGATCGTCCAGTCCTGGGACGAGTCAATCGACGAACTTAAGGCGTATAGCCGAGCATCGCGATCTTCAGGCGGAAAGCAAACCGCGGAAGCCTATGAGGCGCTCCCTACAGAGCTCCAGGAAGGCGACCACCCAGAGCTCGACGCTTGGATGAAAGCCTGGAAAGACAACGTTGATGAGGAAGGATGGCCTATCGTTTCTGTATCGGCGATTGCTTCAATCAAGGGCATCCCCGCGCGCGACCGACTAACCAAATCACAATGTAAGAGATTGCTCCATACGGCCGACGTGATTGGTTTGGGCGTCGAGCCCGACGCGCGAATGACCGGGAAGTACTACCGGTGGGACGAACGCGTGACGCTGTTCTTCCGCGACGGAAAGAATGGCGAAGATGTGACAAACTATGTTGCCGCGTCCGCCCTTCTTCGCCTTGGCGCAAGCATTGCAGAAGCTGATGGGCAGGTTGACAAGGAGGAACTAACCTTCATCACCGATCACCTCGAAGGCCAGTTCAATCTCTCGGATGCCGATTCCAAGAGGCTTGAACGCTTACAGTATCTCCTGCTGCATTCACGATCCGGTGATAACACGATCAGCAAGATGCTCGCAAATCGTTTGCCACGTCAGCATCGTCTACTGGTCGGTGAGTTCTTAATTGGCGTGGCAGCCGTCGATGAGATAATTACCAAGGACGAAATCAAGGCGCTTCGTACGGCTTACAAGTCGCTCGACCTCGATGTCGCGGACCTCGACAAACTAATCGCCCGTCATGTCGCACCGGAAACGGACGACGCGAGCACATCGCTTCCGGACACTGAACTGCGACTCGACATGCAAGCGATTTCTCGCATCATGACGGAAACTCGCCAAGTCGCCGGGATTTTGCGAAATGCGATGGTCGAAGACGACGAACCCGAGGACTCATCGTGGGACTCAAGTACAAATGCCGTCGCCGTGGGCGATCTCCCGGATGCCGATACCACTTCGACTTCGACGGTGCAGAACTACACCGACGACACCGATTTGGATTCCAGATTTAGGCCGTTCCTGGCGGCCGTATTGGTGCGGGAAGCGTGGACACCCGGGGAGCTTCGAGAATTGGCCGATAAGTGTCACGTCATGCTAAGCGGCGCGGTGGAGACGATCAACGAATGGTCGACTGAGCGATACGGGGACTGGCTCATTGAAGAGGGAGACGTTTATCATGTGCGGCAGGATCTGATCGAGGAGACGAATTGAAATGAGCAAAGTCAAACCCAGGGAACGTGCTGCCATTTTGCAGTCGCTAGCGGCCGGCGTCGTGCCATCCATCGGGTTGCATCACATTCAAGTCGGAAGACTCAACGAAGTCGAAGCTCTCGTTCGCGACCTAAAGCTCGTGGAACAGGGCGGATCCTCGGTTCGGTTCATTGTGGGGCGGTTCGGAAGTGGTAAGACGTTCTTCCTCAACCTGATTTGCGATGTCGCTCAGAAACGCAAGTTCGTTGTCGCCCAAGCCGACATTACGACCGATCGTCGGTTTCAAGGCACTGGCGGTCAAGCAAGGTCGCTGTATAGCGAACTCATGCGAAACCTTTCGACGCGATCGCGCCCGGATGGGAATGCGCTGCAGAACGTAGTCGAGCGCTGGATTGGAAACATCGATCACGAAATCCGTGATAGCGGAGGTGGTACCGAGGATGACGTGAAGCAAGAGTTTAGCAAGCTGCTTCGTCCTCTTCAGGATCTCGTTAGCGGTTTCGACTTCGTAAACGTCATGACCAAGTATTACGAGGGATACCTTGGGCACAACGAAGAGTTACAGAGTAGTGCTTTGAGATGGCTGCGCGCCGAATACTCGACCAAGACCGATGCCCGTCGAGACCTTGGTGTCCGCTCGATCATCGACGACTCGGGGTTCTATGACTATCTCAAGCTGTTTGCGGCCTTCGTCCGCATCGCCGGCTACTCTGGCCTGTTGGTTAACGTGGACGAACTTGTTGTGCTCTCCCACCGATTATCCAACACAACCTCGCGCAACAGGAATTACGAAGCGATCCTACGAATCATCAACGACTGTTTACAAGGTCGCGTAGAAGGGTTGGCCTTCCTTTTTGCCGGCACCGACGAATGCCTGGAAGATCCGCGACGCGGACTCTATAGCTACGAGGCGCTCGCGACGCGGCTGGCACCCAATCGTTATGCCGACAATGGGCAGCAGGATTACGCATCTCCGGTCGTCAAGCTACAGAACCTAAGCCCGGAAGACTGCTTCGTTCTACTGGCAAACATCCGAAATGTGCA
>CBDUAB010000733.1:0-3328 GCA_965365045.1 uncultured Planctomycetales bacterium | reverse complement strand
TGGTCACGTTGGCATCACGCGGGAGCGTGATGACTACATTGGACGACTCTCACCACCTCAGCGAGACTAATTGCTAGGCAAGTCCATTTGGCCACATTTTTTCACAGCCTCTCCGCGTGATGCTGACTAGCGAGAAAAGTCTTTCCCGCCGGCGACTCAATCCCACCACCAAACATCCGGCGGCACGATGGCCTGCTGCAGGTTCCGAAGGGATTTCGTGTCGTCGTGCTGGCGCACGTGCCGGCCAACTAATTGCACGCTATCAAAAGAAACGCCGCCGCTAACTCCGGCCACGATATGGCGGCGTTTGATGACGCGATGATTGATGACGGTCTCGACCGTTTGCGGCGCCGGACGTAAGCGTGGGCGGTAGGCCAACCAATTCTCCGGCGTTGGAGAAGTAAAGTACGTCATTTGCCAGCCAATCCGTGCCGGCATTTCCTCGGACTTGAGGATGGCCGCCACCAAGGCCAGATCAAATACGTTCCGTAACTCAGCATAAGCAGGGTACGCGGCGGCAAGTTCCGTAAAATGCCTCGTAAAGTCACGGGCAAACGCGCGATTCAACTCATCCGACTGGCCAGTGTGTACGCGGTTGCCCGTCCGCGTTAACAATTCGTTTTCGCTCAGCACTTGCACCGACTGCTCCGGCAGTTCAAACACGTCACGATCGGCCGAAACCTGGATCGGATCATCATGCAGCGCGAACCACCAGCGAAGTACCGTAAGCGGCGGCAAGCTGCCATCGGGACCAAGTTCCACGCGGTCCAAATAGCTTTTCACATTGGACCCGCCTTCTTCGAGCCCCATTCCGACAAGCTTCATGCGATAATCCGCTTCGACCAAAACTCGAGCGGCACGACTGCCTGGGTCGATACCGTTTACCATGATGTCCTGCTCACCCAATCGCTCTCGCAATGCGTCCAGCCACGTATCACGCTGGCTTGGCTTCAGAGGCGTATCACTGGTTTCGGACAAGTAAGCTTGGGCACTGGCCAGATTTGCTTTACGCGGAGTGATCGAGCAACCAAATCGGCCATCATCGTGGAAGGCATTCCGCAGCAACACGACCAAATCATCCAAGTGCAGCACCGGCCAGCCGGAAGCTTCATTCACGACACGGCCCTCGACACCGGTTCGAAAATCGCCCGCGGGGCCTACCAAAATGATGTCGCCAATGTCCGTGCCTCTGTCATCGTGCAAAACTGTGTCATCTTGCAAAACGGTATCATCCTGCACGACGATCACATAGCGCACCTGGTACAGGCCAGCCAAATGCTGCATCACACGATCGGCCGGCTTGCCCAACGCGGCCAATCGTTGAAGTTCTTTTTCCAATCGCCGTAACGAGACTTTGCGCAAAGTCGCTGCTTGGTGCGGGTCGTGATCATTTGGATTGGTCCGAGCCCGCAACAATTCGCGCGCCGGGACATCCAACAGGCCTGTCGGGTCCCGGCGTTTCAGCAAACCGCTTGTGTCGACGTGCACGCCACCTGGAAATCCAGTGGCCGCTCCCGGTCCGCCCAAATCATCCCATGTATCTGGCTCGACTGTTGTCTTGATGAGGTCGATTAGCGTATCAAAGTCAGCCAGAGAGCCGCCGCCGCGTGCTTCTGTTTCAAGTGCCTTCTTTTCACCGACGTCCGTCTCGGCAGCGCTGTTGACTGTTCGCTGAATCACCTCGCGCAAGACGCGATCACGTAGGCGATCGTTTGACAGATAAGCCGCCGTGCCGACAGCTTCGACATGCTCGCCAGCCAATGAGCGGGCCAAGGCGATACTCTGGAGCGCCCGATCACGGCGCGCTTCGTCGTTTAACGTCGTTGCCAGATCAAACGCTGCCGCGAAGTCTTTTGCTTTGAGCAACTGCTGGATTTCAGCCGCTGGAGAGCTAGGTTCATCGGCGTGAGCGGCCGTACATATCATCGCGAATAAGATCACCCCCAGCGGCAATTGATGCAGCCGCCATTGTCCGGCGCGCTCGGCCAGAAAAACCATATCGCAGCCCCCTTCAAATACTCGTTCCATTTGTAACATGACGGTTGCTGACGGTGGCGTCAAGGTTTTGGTTGCTAAACGAATTTTGTCACGTGCAGAGGAGGGCTTCCAGACCGGACGGTGCTTGGAATGCAGGAACGCACTTTGCGATGGTGCACGGTCGCAACGTGGCCGGATAACATGCCAAGCTTTCGTGACGCACTCAGTCCGGCCCGGGCAAGTCTTCATCTCCCGTGCACACTTCGGCGCGACCAATGAGCTGCCCCATGTCCGTTTCGATCCCTTCTCGCGACAACCGTTTTACAAGGATTGCGCCGTCGGATTGGTCTCATACGACCGTTGAGATTCGAAATTGCCGATCAGGACAAGATATGTCTGTAAATACAGCCATAATATAAGCTTACGCAACGTAAGTCCGCGTCAATAAGCGAAAAACTGGCCAAGAGCGTGGACCATGCCGCCAATTCACGATGCGGACATCGCGTTCATTGTGTGGAAAACCGCGAGAAGGTGCTTGCATTCGTCCGCCCACCTGACAACTTACAACGGTTGCCGTTTCATTGCAGTTTGTAATGTGTCCGGAAAAACGTCTGCATTACGTGAATTAGCAGCGATTTCGATCTTTCTAGCGATCATGACAATTGTCGATGACGCGCATGGTAGTGTCATCGTTCCGAAAATAGTTTTTGAACTTTCGACGGACGATGGCTTGAGTGACTGCAACGAATCGGGCGCAACATCTACCCAAACAAGCGGTAGTCGGGTTCCTAGCCCAACCCAACATGCCCCAATTGATGAGATTAGGCGTTTAGGGCTAACCAGTCATGCCGGGCCGCTGGGGTCAGGCGCTTCAAGCAACATGGCTGGCAATGGTCCTCTCTCATTCGGAAGCGGCGAGCTCGTCGTCGCATGTACCAACGGCCTCTACGTCGACGACGTTCTCCGTTGCTGGCTGCGCGAGTCCAGGTCGTTGGAGATCCCAATGCCGCCTGGCGCGACGCTACTGCGACCACCGCAAACCGCATGACCTGGGTAGAGGGTGCGCGCCGCTGAGCGTCGCGTCTGCCTTACCGCCAGCGCTGGACGGAGTGGTCAGTCATACCGTATTTTCTTTTAAAAGAACGAAAAATCGCAGGAGACAGCACCGTGAGATTTTTTCCATATTCCTTGTTGGCAGTCTTGAGCGTCGCGCTGGCGAGTTCCCACTCGTTTGGTGCTATAGGGCCTTGTGCTCGAGCAGTCTACGAGCAGTGGAGCTTCATTTTCCTGGTTGCACAATGCGACTAGCCCCAGCACTGGAACGGGTGCGTCGAAAAGCGGGAGTAAAGTG
>CBDUAB010000732.1:0-3330 GCA_965365045.1 uncultured Planctomycetales bacterium | reverse complement strand
TGAATCAAATGGCTGCTCGGCGACTTGTCATTGGCAGTCAATTCGTTCTTGATCCGAATCATAAGCCGCAGATGTAGACGCTTGAATTCTTTTTCGGCAGCGAGGACTTCGTCAAGTTGCTTCACCGATGCTGCCTCGTCGATCTTCTGCGCCGAAAGCAGCTCCGCCAACTTACGTGTCGCCCCGGCCACAGTCTTTTGATGATCGGTCGCTTTGGAGCCCGCCTGTTTTAGGTGAGCGTTCATTTGCTCAACCTGCTTTTCCGATAGGCCGAGTTCGTCGCGATGCTGAAGGAGCAACTCAGGCGAAAGCAATTGCGCGTGGATCGGATCGTGTTGTGGTTCGGCGGCGAAGGTGGCGGAACACGCAGTCAGAACTGCTATGCTCAAGTTGTGGGGAATTGATTTCACCGGTTTACTCCAATGCAATAATTTCAAATTCTCATTAGTTGTATCAGATTGGACGATCGATTGCAGTCTTGGATCACTTCACAAATGGATCTTCAAAACGAGCAAGTTATCCACTGAGCGAGTCGGCCACTCTCTCGTGGTTACTTCGCTAGCCCGTCACTTGCTGGATCAACATGTCAACCGTTTGTTGTGTCACCTCGATCGGCCACAACAGAATGTGACATCCGGATAAGATTGGCAGGAGAATGACAACCAACAAAGCGACTGGTCCAAGTTGGCAGAATGAATCCCACAAGCTGCGAAACCTGTCGGGCATCAGCGCGTCGGCGATTCGGCTACCGTCCAGTGGTGGAAACGGCAGCATGTTAAAGGTCGCCAACAGGACATTAAGCCAAATCAACGTTTCCAATAACCAATGAAGTGAGCCTGGAATTCGCGCCACGTCGCCACAGACGTATGTGGTTGTCAGCAATACCAACACGCTAAGCAAAGCGATGCATAGATTGGAAACGGGCCCGGCCGCCGCGGTAAGCAGCACACCGGCTCGCATACCAACCTGAGGATGAAAACGACCGATGTTGATTGGCACTGGCTTTGCCCATCCAAACGGGATGAGCATCGGCAGCAACAGCGTGCCAATCGGATCCATATGGGCCAGGGGATTGAGAGTGAGTCGTCCTTCGCTCGCGGCCGTAGCGTCGCCCAGTCGAAATGCGCTCCAAGCGTGAGCCCATTCGTGCACCGTAAGCGACAAGACGAGCGGAATCCAAAACATCATCCGATTCAATAGCCAGTCTTCGGCGAACATCGTCGATCCGTGTTGCAAAAGGATTCGAGAACTTAAGCCAACCCAGGTGCCTCGATGGACCAGCGATCGGTCGAAACATCGGCGTCTGTCGCTACTTCGGTGCCATCTAGCGCTTCGATGTTCACGATCTGATACTTGGAAACAAGTATTTCCGTTTCGTCCTCCAGGTCACGCACCTTGATAAATGCGGCATCCGCCCACACAATTTCGCCAATGATGTCCGAGGCATCTCGTCGTGAGATGCGAGCAATGGCTTTGCCGGTCGGTCGGGCCATTTGTGTTACCGATTCGATCAACAGTGTGTCGAGTTTGTTGAACTCCTGCGCGTCAGATCTTGCCGCGGCAATGGCTCGCGAGAAGTCTCTGCGCGACAATCGAACATCTTTTTCATTGTCTTGGCTTGCACGGCGAACTGCCAACAAAGTCGCTTCGTTGGCAATACTCTCAAGCTGTGCACCCGATAGTCCCCTAGTTTGCTCGGCAAGATCCTCCAGTGACACGCCGTCGTCCAAAGACTTGTCGCGCGTGTGAATCCGCAAAGTCTGAACGCGCGCATCGTAAGAAAGCTGTGGGATTCGAATGCGCCGATCAAAGCGGCCAGGACGCAGCAGCGCCCGGTCGAGGATGTCCGATCGATTCGTAGCAGCGATCACCACGACACGATCATCTTTTTCGAAGCCATCCAAGCAGACGAGAAGTTGGTTGAGCGTTTGTTCTCGTTCATCGTGGCCGGCTCCAATGCCGGAACCGCGTCGCCGACCGACCGCATCCAACTCGTCTACGAAAATGACGGACGGCGCGTTTTTGGCAGCCGTGTCAAACATGTCACGGACGCGGGCCGCACCCACACCCACGAACAGCTCGACGAATTCCGATGCCGAAACGACGTAGAAGCTGGCCTTGGTTTCTCCCGCAACGGCCCGGGCCAACAACGTCTTTCCGCAACCCGGTGGACCTTCCAGGAGGACGCCGCGTGGCAGGCGCGCTCCGGCGTCGGTCCAGCGCTTCGAATTACCAAGAAAATCAATAATATCTCCTAGCTGCTCTTTGGCATCGGTGCATCCTCCGACGTCGTCAAATGTCACGTTGGTGGAATCTGTCAGCAATCTCGCGCGACTTTTGCCAAGCGAAAACATGCCCGTTTTGGCCGTATTGGCTTTCTTGACGAAGTAACACAAAAAGATCAGTAACAGGATCAGTGGCAAGGCAACGGTCAGGATCGTCACCACAGGCCGTGACGACTTGCCCCACGTTACCAACGCACCATGGTCGGAAAGCAACTGAGTCAATTCGTCATTGACAGCCCCCAGAGTCGTGTAGTTTGGCGAACCATCGGCAAGCTCAACCGTGATCTCATTGTTGTGAACACGAATCGACGCAACACGATTGTGCTCGACATCTGTCATGAAGGTCGCGTAGCTCTCATGGTGAGATGGCTTATCCCACGTACTGACCAGATAAAGTGCGAAAAACGCCGCGAACAGAGCCGACCAAATGAGTGTCGTTGTGAGCTTTTTATTCACAGTGTGATTCCTGCAAATAGATGTCAATTGATGTACACGAGCGACAGAAATGGTCTGTATCGCCGAGCGCGAAAAAACATTAGCCTGACGCGCGAGTGAGGTGCACTAGTTTGTGGCGTAACCTCGTGGAATGCATAACCTTGTGTCCCACACTCGCGCGTCGGGCTAACGTGTCGCAAAAACCAAACTTACTGAGAAAACATAGCTCGTGAATTCGGCACATATTGCATAGAAGGTATGCTCGCCAGATCTTGGTGATGCAGTTGAAACGACGTATTCTGGGGCCGAAGAATGGCCATTCCAGCTACGAACGTTTCGGATCCAACGGCAATACGTCTGACGATGATTAGATCGATAACGCTCGAATCAGCCAACGCGTTGTCAAGCCAGTGACAGCGCCACGTTATCGTGTTTCATGGCCACCTTCTGCGGACGCCTGCGAGAGCAAGGAGAATCCACAAGGCAAGTATCGATGAACTGCCGGGCTCGGGTACGTTTTCCAATGTTGTGGCGGCCGTTCGATGATCATTCCACACATTGAAATCGGAAACGTCGGTCTTGCCATCACCATTAAAATCGCCAGTTGACC